>NZ_JBEYFS010000066.1:0-53481 GCF_040634475.1 Streptomyces sp. NPDC007095 | reverse complement strand
AGGGCCTGTGCCCGGCACGCCGAGAGCACGCACCTGACGCCGCAGGGCCCGCCCTCCGGGCGGACGACGGGAATTTGACGACAGGACCTAGCGCCCCGACCCGCCGGACCGCCCCTGGCGCGGCGCCCAGGTGAACTTGTCGCCGCCCACCCAGCGCACCACGTCCGGGTCGTCGAGATCGTGGATGTGGATCCCTTGGGAGCCGGCGAACGTCAGGACATCGGTGATCGACTTCGCCTCGCCGACCATTTCCCCGTCGATCTCCACGATCCGAAACGGCGGGTCGCACGGCTGCACCCCGAGCACCATGACCCGCGGGTAGGAGATGTGGGGGCTCGAGATTTCGGTCATGCCTAGAGCGTAGATCGATTCCCGCGAGGGGGCCGAGGTGAGTGGCACTCCGGCGTGCGGGCCGACGGCGGCTGGGCAAGGCTTGAAGGGCTTGAAAGGGGTGGGGAGCTCACGGAAGGTGATGCCGATGGACCCCTTCGAGGCCCTGGACCGGATCGCGTTCCTGCTGGAGCGCACCCAGGCCCCCACCTATCGCGTACGGGCCTTCCGCACCGCGGAGGCCGTGCTGGCCGCGATGCCCGCCGGGGAGGTCGACAGGCGTGTCGCCGCCGGGACCCTGGAGTCGCTGAAGGGCATCGGGCCGAAGACGGCGCAGGTCGTGCGCGAGGCGGTGGCCGGTCAGCCGCCCGGCTATCTCGAGACGCTGGAACAGCAGGCCGCGGGCCCCCTCGCCGAGGGCGGCGAACGCCTGCGGGCGCTGCTGCGCGGCGACTGCCATCTGCACTCCGACTGGTCGGACGGCGGCAGCCCGATCGAGAAGATGGGCCGGACCGCCGCGCGTCTCGGGCACGAGTGGGCAGTGCTCACGGACCACTCGCCACGGCTGACCGTGGCGCGGGGCCTGTCCCCCGAGCGGCTGCGCGAGCAGTTGGCGGTGGTGGCGGAGCTCAACCGCCGGTGGGCCCCCTTCCGGCTGCTCACCGGCATCGAGTGCGACATCCTCGACGGCGGATCGCTCGACCAGGAGCCGGAGTTGCTGGAGTCGCTGGACGTCGTGGTGGTGTCGGTGCACTCCAAGCTGCGCATGGACGCCAGGTCGATGACCCGCCGTATGGTCACCGCCGTACGCAATCCGCTCGCGGACGTGCTCGGTCACTGCACGGGCCGGCTGCTCACCGAGCGGCGGCGGCCCGAGTCGGAGTTCGACGCGGACGCGGTCTTCGCCGCCTGCGCGGAGGCCGGTACCGCCGTCGAGATCAATTGCCGCCCGGAACGGCTCGACCCACCGCGCCCGCTTCTGCGCCGGGCGCTCGACGCGGGCGTGCTCTTCTCGATCGACACCGACGCGCACGCCCCCGGCCAGCTCGACTGGCAGATCCACGGCTGCGCGCGGGCCGAGGAGTGCGGGGTGCCCGCCGAGCGCGTGATCACCACCTGGAGCGAGGACGAACTGCTGGCCTGGACCCGGTCGCGGACGGCGCCGACCCGTGTCACCAGCACCTGACGGGCGTACGCTGGGGAGCGAGAACAAACCCGCGCCCGACCCCTCGGACGTATGAAGTCGTACGGCGAGCCGAGACGTGAGGCGTACGGCGACCCGAGAACCGTCCGCCCCCCTTGCCCCCTCCGGGTGACGCGGATCACCGCGCCCGCCCTGGTCACGTGGGAACACCCATCGGTAGTTCCCCGTTAAACCAACCGTGGGTGCGGATGGGACAGTGTCCTCGGGCCTCACCTTTTGCCCACAGGGACGATCGTTCGGCTGAAGCCCTGTGGAGCCTCTCGCCGAGAGGTGACCGCCATCGGTGCCCACCACAGACGACCCCGACCGAGATTCCCCCGTCCGGTCGGGGTCTTTTCATGTCCGGCGCCCTGCCCGGCCCCCGCCGTGCACTGCCGCCCCGGCCTGCGATGCTGCCCCGCCCCGCGCTGCTGCACCCGTCGTGGGCGGCGGCCTCCGCTTGACTTCGAGTGCTCTCGAATCCGTAGCGTCGGAACATGACCACTGCACAGCACAAGATCGGCTCGGGCTTCGGCGCCCACAGCACCGCCGACGACGTCCTCCAGGGCATCGACCTGACCGGGAAGCTCGCGATCGTCACCGGCGGGTACTCGGGGCTCGGTCTGGAGACCACCCGCGCGCTCAGCAAGGCGGGCGCCCGCGTCGTCGTTCCGGCGCGCCGCCCGGACGTGGCACGGGAGGCGGTGGAGGGCATCGTCGGGGTCGAGGTGGACGAGCTCGACCTCGGCGACCTCGACAGTGTCCGCGCCTTCGCCGAACGCTTCCTCGCCTCCGGCCGCACCATCGACATCGTCATCGACAACGCCGGGATCATGGCCTGCCCGGAGACCCGCGTCGGTCCCGGCTGGGAGGCCCAGTTCGCCACCAACCACCTCGGCCACTTCGCGCTCGTGAACCGTCTGTGGCCCGCGATCGAGCCGGGCGGCGCGCGGATCGTCTCCGTCTCCTCGGGCGCTCACCACAACTCGGGGATCCGCTGGGACGACGTGCACTGGCGCACCGGCTACGACAAGTGGGAGGCGTACGGACAGGCGAAGACCGCGAACGTCCTGTTCGCCGTCCACCTCGACCGGCTCGGCCGGGAGTCCGGCGTCCGGGCCTTCGCCCTCCACCCCGGCGGCATCCTCACCCCGCTGCAGCGCCACCTCGCCAAGGAGGAGATGGTGGAGCGCGGCTGGATCGACGAGGACGGCAACCCGCTGAACCCGTCCGGCTTCAAGTCGCCCCAGGAAGGTGCGGCGACCCAGGTGTGGGCCGCGACCTCACCCCAGTTGGCCGGCCTGGGCGGGGTGTACTGCGAGGACTGCGACATCGCCGAGGTCGCTCCGGCGGACGGCGAGCGGACCGGCGTACGCGACTACGCGATCGACCCCGAGCAGGCCGAGCGGCTGTGGACGCTGTCGGCGGAGCTGGCCGGGGTGAACGCGTTCGCGTGACGTGCCCGGGGTGTCAGTCGCGGGCCATGAACTCCCGCAGATCCGCGAGGAGCCGTTCGGCGTGCGTGGCGAAGAGGCCGTGGCCCCCGTGCTCGTAGACCTTGAGTGTGCCGTTGGGGAGCAGTTCGGCCGCCCGGCGGCCGGTCAGCTCCAGCGGCGCCGACGTGTCGTGGGTGCCGTGGACGACCAGCGCGGGCAGGTCGAGCTTGGGCAGCTCGGGGGCGACGTTCAGGGTGGCCGCGAGGTCTCCCAACGCCGCCCCGCCGCGCGCGGTGGCTCCGTGGCAGCGGTTGATCATGGACTGCACATAGGCCGGGGAGAGTTCGTTCCCGGGGAGGCCGAGGGCGAAGAACGAGTGGGCTCCGTCCACGAAGAAGGCGGCCCGGTCGCGGCGGAAGACCTCGTTGCCGGCCTCGACGACGCCCGGGTCGATGCCCTCCGGATGGTCCGCGGACCGGACGGCGCCGGGCGCCATGCCCGCGACGAGTGCCATCCTCGCCACCCGCTCGACGCCGTGCCGGGTCAGACAACGTACGACTTCCGCGGTCCCGATGGAGTGCCCGACGAGTGTCACCCCGGACAGGTCGAGGTGGCGCAGCAGCCCGTCGACGTCGTCGGCCAGGCTGTCGAGGTCGAACCCGCCCCACACGTCGTCGGACCGGCCGTGGCCACGCCGGTCGAAGCCGACGCACCGGTAGCCCTCCGCGGCGAGCGGCAGCATCTGGTACTCCCACATCTCCGTACCGAAGTAGGCGCTGTTGACGAACACGATGACCTGCCCGGTGGCGGGTCCGTAGTCGACGAAGTGCAGTCGGGTGCCATCGACGGGGCTCTCGAAGTACGGCATGGGAAACCTCCCGGAATCCGGTGGCGGGACGAGTGGGTACGTCCTTCATGGTTCCGGAGGGCCGGGGCGGGGTCGATTACCTCCGAGGTCATGCCGGGCCGCGCTCATCAGAGTCCCGCCCCGACCCCGTGCCGGACTTCGCCGACGAGATGACACAACGCCCGGCCCCGGTCGCACAGTTACCGGGCAGCCCGCGAGGCCCCCGACCTCGTGGTCAGCTCGGTCGGCCGACCGCCCGCAACGGACACCCGGTGTCGACACGCGCGGCGAGTTCGGCCCGCAGGACGGCGAGTTCGGCCATGCGGTCGTCAATGACCTCGATCTTCTGCTCGAACAGCACAGACAGCGCCTCCGCGGAGTCCGGCGCCTCCCGCAGTTCCTCGCCGTGCCGCGCGATCTCCGCCAGAGAGAATCCGAGCGTCTGCGCGGTGCGGACGTAGTGCAGCCAGGGCACCGCCTCGGGCGGGAAGTCGCGATAGCCGTTGGCCAGCCGCCGCCCCGTGACGAGGCCGACCTTCTCGTAGAACCGAATGGTGTCTCTGCTCATGCCCGCCTGCGCGGCCAGCTCTCCGATACGCATGTCCCTCCAGCGGGTGGTGCGCTTGACCCCTGGGCTTGACCCCTGGGCTTGACCCCTGGGCTTGACCCCTGGGCTTGACCTTGGACCGTACTCCACTGTTTACCGTGAGGCGTCGCCGCCCCAAGACCAGTTGGAGCCTCATCGTGATCCGGACCCTCGCCCCCGAACGCCCCGCCTATCTTCGCGCCGTACGGGCAAGCGCCTGGTACGACCTCGTCGTCACCGCGGGCTTCGCGACGCCGTGGACGTACGCGCTGGTGCACGATGCGCTGTCGTCGTCGGGCAACGCGCTCGGGCTGGGTGCCCTGCCCGAACTCGACCCGGTGCAGACCCTGTACGCGAATCTGATGGGCTCGGTCGTGGTGGTCTGGGCCGTCCTGCGCATCGTCCGGCCGCTGCCCGTGCACGGACTGCTCGACGGCATCGCGCGCACGCTGTTCGCGGCGTGGCAGGCGTACGCGCTGGCCCACGGTGCCACGCGGCTGCTTTGGCTGTTCTTCGGCGTCGAGGTGATGTTCGGTCTCGTCCAGCTTGTGCCGTGGTGGCGAAACCGGGACACGAACCTGTTGAGCACCGGAGCCGGCCCGGCCGTTGGCCATCCGCTCCCCGCGGAGGGCCAGTGACGCCCGTCTTGAGGCACATGCACCGACGCCCCAAGTACGCGGCGGCGTGCCCGTCCGCGTGCCCGATAGTCCCTCGTCGAGCCGGAACCCGTACGGCGATACTCCCTACTCATGCGGCGTGATGATCCGCTGAAGAACAGGGCCTAGCCGTGTGCGCACCGACGACAGCCTGCGCGGCCACCGCGGTGCCGCTCGTTCTCGCTCTCGATCCTCACGGCAGAGCGCGGGGTCGAGTGCCATGACCTTTTACCGGACCTCGCAAGCCCGGCGGACCATCCCGGCGGACCATGCTGTTCCGACACCGGGACACGCACGGCGTCCGCGTCCACACCCGCGACCTCGTTCAGAAAACGTTCTGGAGACAAACCCGATGAAGCTCGCCAAACGTCTCATCCTCACCACGACAGCTCTCGCCGCAGTGACCGCCGGCACGCTCTTCGGCGCGACGGTCGGCCAGGCCGCGACCTCACAGCCCGCCCGCACCGGCGTCGACGCTCCCGCCGCGCTGAAGGTCCCGGACGGCAACCGGCTCTCCGGCGTCTTCTCCGCCGAAGGCGTCCAGACCTACACCTGCACCGACGGCACCTGGAAACTGCTGGAACCCGCCGCCACCCTGTGGGCCAAGAACGACCGCTCCCACCGCCCCGTCGCCCTCCACTCCCGCGGCCCCGTCTGGGTGTCCACGGTGGACGGCAGCGCCGTCAACGCCACCGCCATCGCCAACTCCCCCAAGACCGGCACCATCCCCGAGCTTCTCCTGCAGTCCACCGCCACTCGCGGCACCGGGGTCTTCGCCGGCGTCTCCTACATCCAGCGCCTCAACACCCACGGCGGTGTCGCCCCCACCACCGCCTGCACCGGCACCGACCAGATCAGCGTCCGCTACTCCGCCACCTACGCCTTCTACAAGCCCGCCAAGTGACGCGGTAAGGAGCGACGGCAGGGGTCCTCCGGACGATCTCAAAGGACCCCTGCCCTACCGCTCGACACCAAGAGCCGGGACGGACGGCCCGGGCGAACTTCTGAGCCCCCCGTTGCGGGAACGGACTTCGTGAACCCCGGCTGTGGGTCAGTGCGGGGCGCGCTCCTCCAGGGCGGTGCGCCAGGCCGGGGAGGGGCCCTCGCTCACCGGCTCGGCGCGTCGGCCGCCCCGCGCGAAGAAGTCGGCGAGCGGCAGGATCGCGGCGCCGACGGTGACCGCGTCCGGGCCGAGCCGGCCGAGGTCGATGGAGACGCGCTCGGCCGGGTAGCGCAGGGCGTACGAGGCCGCGTACCGGCGGACGGCGGGCAGGAAGCGGGTTCCGAGCTGGAGGCCCGCCCAGCCGCCGATCAGGATCCGCTCGGGCTGGAAGAGGTTGATCAGGTCGGACAGGCCCGCGCCCAGGTACTCGGCGGTCTCCTCCAGGACGGCGAGCGCCACGGGGTCGGGCTCGACGCCCTCCTCGTCCGGATAGGCCGCGGTGAGCATCGCGGTGAGCGCGGTCTCCTCGTCGGTGCCCTCCGGCGGGCGTCCGCCCTCCTCGCGCCAGCGGTCGAGGAGCGCCTCCGCGCCCGCGTACGCCTCCAGGCAGCCCCGGGCTCCGCACCGGCAGCGGCGCCCCCTGACCCGTACCGTCAGATGGCCCCACTCCACCGAGCGGCCGTGCTCCACGTCCTCGGTGACCAGACAGGCGCCGACGCCCGAGCCGAAGAGGACGACGACCGCGTTGCGCGCGCCGCGTCCGGCGCCGAACCACATCTCGGCCTGCCCCAGGGTCCGGGCGCCGTTGTCCGCGAAGTACGGGACGGTGTCGGGGAGTTGGCAGGCCGAGCGGAGCAGGGACTCCAGCGGGACGGCGTCCCAGCCGATCGTCTGACCGTGCACCACCGCACCCGCCTCGGGCGTCCGGGCGACGATTCCCGGAACGCCGATACCGACGCCGAGCAGCCGCTCGGGGGCGATGCCCGCCTCGTCCAGCACCTCGGCGATGCCGTCCCGGATGTGCCCGACGATGACATCGACGTCGTATTCCCGACGCTTCGACGACGGTCCGCCATCCAGAGACGGCCCCTCCCCCTCGCCCTCCGACGCCCAGTCACCCCCGTACCTCTGCCGCTCCAACGGCCTCTCGGTGCGCGCGAGTTCGGTGAGGGTCAGGTCGAAGAGCTCGACACGGACGCGGGTTTCGCCGACGTCGACGCCGATCATGTGGCCGCTGCCGGGTACGACCCGCAGCAACGTACGCGGGCGGCCGCCGTCGGAGTCGACGCTTCCGGCCTCCTCCACCAGACCGTCCGCGACGAGTTCCGCGACCACGTTGCTGACGGAACCGGAACTCAGTCCGGTGGCCGGCCCCAGCTCGAAGCGGCTCATGGGGCCGTCGAAATACAACCGTTGCAGCACAGCGGTGCGATTGCCGCGTCGCAGGTCACGCACTGTCCGCCCGTTCCGCACCGTCATGTGAATCCCCTCCGGCCTGCCCGACCTGCAAGATACCCCTGCGCGATCCCTTGACGCGACTTTCTTCCGGGTCTTAACTCACGTCCTAAATTAAGCCATGAGGGTCGTTCAGGAAATGAACGCGGGCGCCCTTCGTGGCTCTCCCTCCGGGAAAGGGACATACGCAGCCATGCGCAGAATCCGAGCCGCGGCCGCCGGTGCGGTCACCGTCTCCCTGCTGACCGCCGTGACCGCCTGTGGTGGCGGCTCGTCGACGGGCGGTGGGTCCAACGACTCTCCGAAGACGCTCACTTACTGGGCCTCCAACCAGGGCGCCAGCATCGAGGTCGACAAGAAGGTCCTCCAGCCCGAACTCGACAAGTTCGAGAAGCAGTCCGGGATCAAGGTGAAGGTGGAGGTCGTCCCCTGGTCGGACCTGCTGAACCGGATTCTCACCGCGACCACGTCGGGTCAGGGCCCCGACGTCCTGAACATAGGCAACACCTGGAGCGCCTCTCTGCAGGCCACCGGCGCGCTGCTGCCGTGGGACGCGAGCAACTTCGCCAAGATCGGCGGCAAGGACCGCTTCGTCGACTCGGCGCTCGGCTCGACGGGCGCGCAGGGCAAGGACCCGGCCGCGGTCCCGCTGTACTCGATGGCGTACGCGCTCTACTACAACAAGAAGATGTTCGCCGACGCGGGGCTGTCGAAGCCGCCGGTCACCTGGGACGAGCTGGTCGCCGACGGCAAGAAGCTGTCCAAGGGCGGCAAGTGGGGCCTGGGGGCCGAGGGTTCGAACCCCTCGGAGAACATCCACCACGCCTTCGTCTTCGCCAAGCAGCACGGCGACGACTTCTTCACCGCCGACGGCAAGCCGGACTTCACCTCGGACGGCACGGTCGCGGCGGTCAAGCAGTACGTCGACCTGATGGCCAAGGACAAGATCATCGCGCCCGGCAACGCCGAGTACGCGCAGAACCAGTCCGTGAGCGACTTCGCCAAGGGCAAGAACGCGATGCTGCTGTGGCAGTCGGCGTCCGCCAATCTCAAGTCCCAGGGCATGAGTGACGACGCGTACGGCATCGCCCCGGTCCCCGTGCAGTCCGGCACCCCGGGAACCGGCACCAACGTCAACTCGATGGTCGCGGGCATCAACCTGGCCGTCTTCAAGAACACCCACAACCTCGACGGCGCCACCAAGTTCGTGAAGTTCATGACGAGCGACGCCGAGCAGAAGGTCCTCAACACGGCGTACAGCTCGATCCCGCCGGTGAAAACGGCCCAGACGGACGCCACCTTCAACACCCCCGCGAACGCGGTCCTCAAGGGCACCCTGGCCAAGAGCGCCGCCGCGCTTCCGCAGGTCGCCGACGAGTCCCAGTTCGAGACGGCGGTCGGTACGGCCATCAAGGCGCTGTTCGCGGACGCGGCCGCCGGACGCGCGGTGACCACGGATTCGGTGAAGGCGGAGCTCGAGAAGGCCCAGCAGCAGATGCCGGCGAAGTGAGCGCGGACTCCCTCATGACCACCACGACCGCCGCCTCCGCCGATTCCGGCGAACGGGCGGTGCCCAAGGACTCCCCCGGGGCGGCGCGCGGGCCGCGCCGCCCCGGGCGGGTCCGGCGCATCGCACTGCCCTATCTGCTGCTCCTGCCCGCCCTGCTCCTCGAACTCCTGGTCCACCTGGTGCCGATGGTGATCGGCATCTTCATGAGCTTCAAGGAGCTCACCCAGTTCTACATCCGCGACTGGGGCACCGCGCCCTGGTCCGGCTTCGACAACTACAAGGTGTCGGTGGACTTCAGCGCGCCCGTCGGCAAGGCGCTGCTGCACTCGTTCCTCGTCACCGTCGGTTTCACCCTGCTGTCGGTGGGCCTGTGCTGGCTGATCGGCACGGCGGCCGCGATCTACATGCAGGACACCTTCCGCGGCCGCGGTCTACTGCGGGCGCTCTTCCTCGTCCCGTACGCGCTGCCCGTGTACGCGGCGGTCATCACCTGGGTGTTCATGTTCCAGCACGACAACGGCCTGGTGAACCACGTCCTGCACGACCAGCTGCACCTCACCGACAAGCCGTCCTTCTGGCTCATCGGCGACAACAGCTTCTACGCCCTGCTCACCGTGTCGGTGTGGAAGGGCTGGCCGTTCGCGTTCCTCATCGTCATGGCCGGTCTGCAGAACATCCCCGGGGAGCTGTACGAGGCCGCGGCCCTCGACGGTGCCGGTCTGTGGCAGCAGCTGCGGCGCATCACCCTGCCGTCACTGCGGCCGGTCAACCAGGTGCTGGTGCTGGTGCTGTTCCTGTGGACGTTCAACGACTTCAACACGCCGTTCGTCCTGTTCGGCAGGACCGCCCCGGAGGCCGCGGACCTCATCTCGGTGCACATCTACCAGGCGTCGTTCGTCACCTGGAACTTCGGCACGGGATCCGCGATGTCGGTCCTGCTGCTGCTCTTCCTGCTCGTCGTGACGGGCGTCTACCTGCTGCTGACCTCCCGAGGAAGGAAGACGGCCGATGTCTAGCACCGCGCAGACGGCGTCCGGCGCCTCGAAGGCGCCCCGCTCGCCGATGGCTCCCCCGCGATCCTTCCTCTGGTCCCGCAGGATCTTCCTCACCCTGCTCACCGGCTTCGTCCTGGTACCGGTCTACGTCATGGTCTCCAGCTCGCTGAAGCCGCTCGCGGACGTCTCCGGGAAGTTCCGCTGGCTGCCGAGCGGGCTGACGATCCGCCCGTACATCGACATCTGGTCGACGGTCCCGCTGGCGAGGTACTTCGTGAACTCGCTGATCGTGGCGGGCGCGGCGACGGTCTGCTCGGTGGTGATCGCCGTCTTCGCGGCCTACGCGGTGAGCCGCTACAGCTTCCGCGGCAAGCGCGTCTTCACGGTGACCGTACTGTCGACGCAGATGTTCCCCGGCATCCTCTTCCTCCTCCCGCTCTTCCTTCTCTACGTCAACATCGGCAACGCCACGGGCATCGCGCTGTTCGGCTCGCGCGGCGGCCTGATCCTCACGTATCTCACCTTCTCCCTGCCGTTCTCGATCTGGATGCTGATCGGGTACTTCGACTCGGTGCCGCGCGATCTGGACGAGGCGGCGCTGGTGGACGGCTGCGGGCCGCTCGGCGCGCTGCTGCGGGTGGTCGTGCCCGCCGCGATCCCCGGCATCGTCGCCGTCGCGGTCTACGCCTTCATGACCGCCTGGGGCGAGGTGCTGTTCGCGTCGGTGATGACCAACGACACCACGCGCACGCTCGCCGTCGGGCTCCAGGGCTACTCCACGCTCAACAACGTGTACTGGAACCAGATCATGGCCGCCTCGCTCGTGGTGAGTGTCCCGGTGGTCGCCGGGTTCCTGCTGCTCCAGCGCTACCTCGTCGCCGGCCTGACGGCAGGAGCCGTCAAGTGACCGACTCCTCATCCCCTGAAGGGACTTCCGTGACCATCGACCTTGCCGCACTCCCCGAGGACTTCCTGTGGGGCACGGCCACGTCGGCCTACCAGATCGAGGGAGCCGTCGCCGAGGACGGCCGCTCGCCGTCCATCTGGGACACGTTCTCGCACACCCCGGGCAAGATCGACAACGGCGACCACGGTGACATCGCCTGCGACCACTACCACCGCTGGCGCGAGGACATCGCGCTCATGCGCCAACTGGGCACCAACGCCTACCGGTTGTCCATCGCCTGGCCCCGGGTGGTGCCGGGCGGCGACGGCCCGGTCAACGCGAAGGGGCTCGACTTCTACGACCAGTTGACCGACGCCCTGCTGGAGGCGGGCATCATCCCCTCGGTCACCCTCTACCACTGGGACCTGCCGCAGGTGCTCCAGGACCGCGGCGGGTGGCCGGCCCGCGACACGGCACACCACTTCGCCTCTTACGCGTCGGTCGTCGCGGAGCGTCTGGGTGACCGCGTCCAGCACTGGACGACGCTGAACGAGCCGCTGTGCTCGGCCTGGATCGGCCACCTGGAGGGCCGGATGGCTCCCGGCCTCGCGGATCTGGCGGTCGCGGTCCCCGCCTCGTACCACCTGCTCCTGGGCCATGGCCTGGCCGTACAGGCCATCCGCGCCGCGGCACCGGACGCCCAGGTGGGCATCGTCAACAACCTCTCCAGCATCGAGGCCGCCACCGACCGCCCCGAGGACGTCGCGGCGGCCCGCCGACTGGACGGACACACCAACCGCTGGTGGCTGGACCCGGTGCACGGCCGCGGGTTCCCTGCGGACATGCGTGAGGTCTACGGCGTCGAACTCCCGGAGCTGCCGGGTGACTTGGAGACCATCGCGCAGCCCCTGGACTGGCTGGGCCTCAACTACTACTTCCCGTCCTCCGTCGCCGACGACCCCTCCGGCCCCGCGCCGCGCGTGCGCACGGTGCGCCGTCTGGGCGTTCCCCGCACCGGCATGGACTGGGAGGTCGACGCCTCCGGCATCGAGCGCCTGCTGCTGCGCCTCACCGACGACTACGGCGCCCGCAAGCTGTACGTCACCGAGAACGGCTCCGCCTATCCCGACGTCGTCCGCCCCGACGGCACCGTCGAGGACCCCGAGCGCACGCGGTATCTGGAGCAGCACCTCGCCGCCTGTGCCGCGGCGGCCGGCAAGGGCGTCCCCCTCGCCGGATACTTCGCCTGGTCGCTGCTGGACAACTTCGAGTGGGCCTACGGCTACGACAAGCGCTTCGGCCTCGTGCACGTCGACTACGAGACGCAGCGGCGCACGGTGAAGGGGAGCGGGCACCGGTACGCGGACATCATCCGGGCCCACGGGGAGCGCAGGCGCAGCGCGGCCTGACGTACGTCGCTGCCTTCGCGCTGGACGCGCGTGTTCCCTCGAACGGAGCACGCGTCCAGCCGAAGGCGAGGGACGAGGTCACCCCTTCGACCTGCCGGCTTCATGCCGGCCGATGTGGTCCAGGGCCGCCACGAGCTGCGGAGCCACCGCCTCGCGGGTCCAGGCGGCATGGTCGTCGCCCACGGCGCGGGGCACGGTCTCGATGAGCATGATCAGGTAGAGTTGACTTGCTCCTCGGGCTGAAGCCCGAGGATTCTGGCCTTCTCGTCCGTTGCTGTGCCGCTACGCGGCACGGGGTTCGGGCGGGATTCCGTGGCTTCCTGTTTCTTCGCGCTGTGCCGGGATTGCTCCTGGTCTTACCGGCGCTCCGCAGGCCGATACCGCCAGTCCGGCGGCCGTCTTCACGTTGATCGCGGCATTGTGGTCCCGGTCGTGGACGGTGCCGCAGGCACTACACGTCCATTCCCGCACGTACAGGGGCTTGGGGCCGTCCTTGACCCCGCAGGTCGAGCAGGTCTGGGAGGTCGGCTCGAACCGGCCGATCCTGACCAGCCTCCGCCCGTACCGGGCGGCCTTGTACTCCAGCATGCTGAGGAACGCCGACCATCCGGCGTCGTGCACGGACTTGGCCAGCTTCGTACGGGCCAGTCCCGCCACCGACAGGTCCTCCACACCGATCCCTTGGTTCTCGAAGATCAGCTTCGTGGAGAGCTGGTGGTGGAACTCACGGCGTGCGTCGGCCACCTTGGCGTGGGCACGAGCGACCTTCAGGCGGGCCTTGGCCCGGTTCCTGGATCCCTTCTGCTTACGGGACAGCTCCCGCTGGGCCTTCTTCAGTTTCTTCTCCGCCCGGCGCAGGAACCGCGGGGAGTCGATTTTCGTGCCGTCGGACAGGACCGCGAAGTGAGTGAGGCCGAGATCGATGCCGATGGTGCGGTCGGTTTCGGGCATCCGTGCCTGGTCGGCGGCGGGGTCGGTGTCGATGACGAAGGAGGCGAAGTACCGCCCGGCCGCGTCCTTGATGACGGTGACGGAGGAGGGGGTAGTGGGCAGCGTGCGGGACCACTTCACCTTCACCGCACCGATCTTCGGCAGGTTCAGACGGCCGCCTGTGATGTTCCAGCGGGCGTTGGCGGTGAACCGGATCGACTGCCGTGCGTCCTTGCGGGACTTGAAACGGGGCGGGCCGGTCCTGGGGCCCTTGCGGGTGCCGCCCAGGGAGGCGAAGAAATTGCGGTACGCGGTCTCGGCGTCCCGCAGGGACTGCTGGAGCACCACCGCGGAGACCTCGGCCAGCCAGGACCGCCCCGCTGTCCGCTTGGCCTGGGTGATCAGGCGCGTGGACAGCTCCCCGGCCTTCGGGAACGGCTGTTCGGCCTTGCGGGCGTCCTCACGGGCGCGGACCGCGTCGTTGAACACGACACGGGCGCACCCGAACGCCTTCGCCAACGCGGTCTGCTGGCCGGTGTCCGGGTACACCCTGAAGGCGTACCGAAGCTGCATGCGGTGATCGTACGAACGAGCGCCCACCACCACCAGAGGGAACATATGAACGGTCGATACCCCTCTTGAACCGGGGAGCGGAACAGGCCGAACGCAGGAGGAGGCGTTGCCCGACTTCGCCGGATCGGGCCCCGTGACGCTCCGCGTCGGCCGTGGTGACGCCCACGCTCTCATGCTCCGCAGGACAGCATCCGTGACGCTCCGCGCCACAACCATCAGATTCGCTTCACCACCGGCCTGAAGGCCGATGCACTGCGAATGAATCCCGGTAGCAGACGGCGGGCGGTAGTTCGGTTCCCGAGGCCAGCCGGGCGCGGCGGTCGGCGACGGCGCCGCGGAACGGGCCGAGTCCGGTGCCCGCCGCGACCATCACGACCGGCGCGCAGGCGTCGATCCGGAAGGCCTCCCGGCAGGGCTGGACGCGGGCGAGGACGGTGTCGCCGGACTTGACCGGGTGCAGATGGCCGGAGCCGACTCCGGTGTACGTGCCCAGGCCGGAGCGGGCCGGGGCCTCCAGCGAGGAGACCGTCAGGGCGGCGTGGCCGGGGTCGGTCGCGGGAACTGGTCGCGCGTGCCTACGCGCTGGGCGTACTGACCCCGGGAGTGTGGCCGCCCGCGGCCGTGCCCGCTCCCTGAGGGGCGCCGAAGCGCGCGAGGCAGTGCCAGACCCTCTTCAGGTCCTGGAGTTCGTGGCGGCCGGTACGGGCGGCGTCCCCGATGATCCGGGGGTCGAGCCGGCCGTCCTCGGCGATCCGGACGCCGAGCGCGACGAACTGCGGGCCGCGGAAGTCCGGGTGGCGCCGCAGTTCCTCGACCGGGAGCCGGTAGCCGGGGTGCCACTCCACGGGGCACGGGAGCCGCCGGGCCGCCTGCTCGACGGCCGTGCCACGGTAGCTCGCGTCCAGGACCAGGGCCTCCATGTCCCTCGCCAGGTCGACGGGGCCGTGCACCTGCGCCTCGATGTAGTCGTCGAGCGCGTCCTGCTCGTCCGCCTCGGCCAGCTCGATCAGGGACATCCCGGCGGCGACCCCGAACGCGGACGGCTCGGCCGCGCTGTCGGGATAGCAGAAGGTGGCCCGTCGCAGGGCCGCACCGGTCAGCCGGAAGTGCGAGGAGCCGAAGCGGGGCGCCGCCCCGACGAGCTGGCGCCGGAAGTTCAGTCCGCCGTACACGGGTCGCTCGTGCGCGGGTTCGGCGTCGTACACCGCGCCGAAGATCCGGCTCTCCCAGCGCCAGCGGTCGCCGCCGGGATGTGCGGTGAGCCCGCCGTTGCTCGTGCCGGTGACGAACTGCGAGACGTACGCGCCGTCCCGGGCCAGCACCTCCAGGATCGGCAGCCCTCCCACCAGCCGGTCGGGGTGGAAGTTCAGGGTGATGCGCAGCGCCGGGTCCATCGCCGGGCCGCGGGAGAGAGCCGCGACATGGCGCAGCGCCCGCTCCTGGGGTGTGCGGCCGTCCCTGAAGTCCACTCGACCCCTCCCCCGCCCCGTTTCCGCACGTCTTCGCCCCACTCCGGGACCCTTGGAGATCACTCGTCGGGCGGAACATCCGCAACTCATTTCTCCTGAACGGCCAGCACGATCTTGCCCCGGTTGTCACGCCGCTCCAGACGTTCGTGGGCCGCGCGCGCCTGGTCCAGCGGGACCACCGTCTCGACCGGCACGTGGTACGTACCCGCCGCGACCCGCCTGGCCAGCTCGCGCAGGTCCTCGCGGGGGTCGTAGCCGTGGATCTGCAGATTGGTGAGCTGGAAGCCGAGGACGGCGGCGTTCTTCGGATAGAAGTCGCGGGTGTCGATCGTGCTCGGCTCCAGGGCGACGTTGGCGAGGGCGACCACCCGCCCGCCGTGCCCGACCTCGCGCAGACTCCGTCCGAAGGCGGGGCCGCCGACGGTGTCGAGGACGACGTCCGCACCGCGCCCGCCGGTCAGCCGCAGCACCTCCTCGACCTCCGCGTCGCCCGGGTGCGCGGAGGTGTCGAGGGTGTCGTGGGCGCCGAATCCGGCGGCCCAGGCGGTCTTGTCGGGTGAACCCGCGAGCGCGACGACACGGGCGCCGGCCCCGGCGGCGATCTGGACGGCCGCACTGCCCACCCCGCTCGCGGCGGCCTTCACCACCACGGTGTCGTCCTTGGTCACCTTCGCCAGATGGCGCAGGCAATACCAGGCGGAGAGCCAGGCGACAGGCAGGGCGGCGGCCTCCGTCAGCTCCAGACCGTCCGGCACGACCGTGACCTGCTGGGCGGGCACGACGGCCAACTCGGCGTAGAAACCGGGTGCGTTCACCCCGTCCAGGGCTATGACGCGCTGTCCGACCTCGATGTCGGTCACCCCCTCCCCCACCGCGGCGACGACTCCGGCCGCCTCCACGCCCGGGATCAGCGGCGGCCGTCCGGCCCGGTGGTACCGCCCGGCACGGACCAGCGCGTCCGCCCGGTTCACCCCCGCCGCCACGACCCGCAGCAACACCTGGCCGGGGCCCGCGACCGGGTCGGGGACCTCCACCGGCACCAGCACCTCGGGTCCGCCGAACTCGTCGATCCGCACCGCACGCATACCGCACCTGCTTCCTGGTGGACGCACCGGAGCACCGCGGAATCGGAGGAGATCCACGAGAGCAGTGACACCGGTTGAAGTGGTGTCACCATGCGACACCGCTTCAACCGGTGTCAAGGCGCTAGACTCTGACCATGCCCTCCGCTCCCGCCGTCCCCGAGCCCGCCTCGCCGTTCCCCTTCATCGGCGGACGCCCCTGTCTGAACTTCGTGGCCACGCTCGGGAAGCGGCACGCCACCCCCCTGGAGCGGCTCCCCGACCCCGACGCCCTCGCCCGCTGGATCGCCGACGCGGGCCTGAGCGCCGGGGCCGACGACACACCGGTGCACGTCACCGAGGGCGATCTCGCCCACGCCCGCACCCTGCGCGAGGCGCTCTACCGGCTCGTACGCGCCGCGATGGCCGGGGAGGCACCCGACCCGGCCGATGTCGCGCGGGCCAACGAGGCGGCGGCCCGCCCCGACCTCGCCCCTCAACTCGCCGAGCCGCGGCACGACGGCGCGGGCCCCCGGCAGCCCCTGCGCTGGACGGCCGGGCATCCCGGACCCGCGGCCCTCGCGACCGTGGCCCGGGACGCAGTCCTGCTGGTCGGCGGTCCGCTCCTTGCCAGGGTCAAGGAGTGCGAGAACCCCGAGTGCTCGCTGCTCTTCCTGGACGACTCCCAGGCCCGTCGGCGCCGCTGGTGCTCCATGGACCGCTGCGGCAACCTCGCGAAGGTGGCCGGCTACCGGTCCCGCAGCCGCACCGGCTCCAGCCGGTGACGGTGGGCCGCGCCGTCCGCGCCCGTGGCGTCGGCCGGTTGACCACGCCGTGGTGTCCGCCGCCTCGCGTTCCACAGGTCAGGCCACGGCGGGCGTCCAGTACGCGTCCCGGCTGAGGAAGGCGAGCAGCGCCTCCGCCCGGCCGGCGGTCGCCGGCACCTCGCGGGCGGCGGCGAACACCCCGTACGAGTCGCGCAGATGATCGGCGAGCCGGTCCGCCGCGAACCTGATCCCCTCCGCCAGCTCCTCCTCCAGCGGTGCGTCCTGGCCGGTGGCGACGGCGATGTCCCAGGCGTGCACGGCGGCGTCCATGGCGGCAGCGGCGGCGGCCAGCGGGAACGGCAGCGGTCCGAGGGGGGTCGCGACCTCCGGGGAGTCGGCCGGCAGCTGTGCGTAGGCGTCCGCCACGCCCCGCAGCACCTTCTCCAGCGCCGTCTGCGCGTCGGAGTCCAGCGCGTCGGCGGGCCGGAAGGGGTCGGAGTCGGGCCGGTCGGCGCCGGTGATCGCGGCGCCGTACGCCTGCTGATCCAGTCGCGCGTGGTTGAGGACCTGGCGCACCGTCCACTCGCTGCACGGCGTCGGCGCCCCCCACGCCCGCTCCGGTACGGCGGCGGCCACCTCACTCAGGTAGACATGTGCCCTGGTCAGCAGTTCGAAGCCCGCAAGATCACGCATTCCTGGTCCTCTCCTGGGTGCCTTCCGGCCGATGAGAACAAACTAGGCTCCCTTGCGGACAGTTACGGTCCTCAATCAGCACGTTCGGTACGCCTGCGAAAAGGGAAATGGCAAAGGATGCGAGACGTACGTGGTGCGTGGGCCGTGGCAGGCGCACAGCTCAGGAAGTGGCACGAGGAACCCGTGGTCGTCCAGTCGGTGCGGTCGGCGGGGGCCGCGACCGTCGCGTACGTGATCGCGCTGCGGCTCAGTCCGGAGCCCGCGCCGCTCACCGCCCCGCTCACCGCGCTCCTGGTCGTGCAGGTCACGCTCTACGCCACCCTCACCACCGGCATCCGCCGGGTGAACTCCGTGGTGGCGGGTGTCGTCGTCGCCATCGCCTTCAGCGTTCTCGTGGGTCTGACGTGGTGGAGTCTGGCCCTGCTCATCCTCGCCTCGCTGGCCGTCGGCCATCTCGTCCGGGTCAGCGAGTTCGTGCCCGAGGTGGCGATCAGCGCCATGCTCGTGCTCGGCGTGACCAGGGTCGGGGACACGGCCTGGGCCAGGGTGCTGGAGACCCTGATCGGCGCGGTGGTCGGACTCGGCTGCAATCTGCTCTTCGCTCCCCCGGTGTGGGTGGGTGCGGCCGGCGAGTCCATCGAGGATCTGGCGCGCCGGGTACGCCAGTTGATGCTGCGCATGGGCGAGGAGGCGGCCGGCCGCACCCCCGTCGAGCACGCGACCGCCCGGCTGCACGAGGCGCGCCGCCTGGACCACGACATCGTCCAGGTCGACGCGGCGCTCAGGCAGGCCGAGGACAGCCTCAAGCTCAATCCGCGCGTACGGGAGGGCCTGCTGCACCGGATCGTGCTGCGCACCGGCCTGGACACGCTGGAGATCTGCACGGTGGTGCTGCGGGTACTCGCCCGCACCCTCACGGACCTCGCCAAGGAGCGCGATCCCGAGCCGCTGTTCGAGCCGCAGGTGGGAGCGACGCTGGAGCAGCTGCTGTCCGAAGTGGGCGACGCCGTGGTGAGCTTCGCGGTCCTGGTGACCACGGACATCAGTCAGAACGCCGAGTCGGCCGAGGCCCGGCTCGCCGCGGAGCTGTCCACAGCCACGGCGACCCGCGACAAGCTGGCCCAGCTGCTGCTCGACGAGGTGCAGCGGGACGCCCGGCAGTGGCAGCTGCACGGCGCCGTCCTCACCGAGGTCAACCGCATCCTGGACGAGCTGGACACGGAGCACCGCTCACGGCGGCTCATGGAGGAACTCGACCGCGGCACCCGCGAAGAGCGCGAGCGCCGTCACCACCTCATCCGACTGAGGCAGCGCCTTCGGATGCCCCGCGGGCCGCGACAGCCGCGCTCGGACCGGAACCGTCCCCCCGTCTCCGGTCGTTCTCTCTGAGGACAGCCGTTCCGTATCGGGGACGGGGCCGACGACGGGGGGAGCGGACGGATGGCCGACGACGCTGTGCGGATCGACGGGAACACACTGCGTCTGCCGGGCGGGGTGCGGGTCCGTTTCATGCGGACGCTGCGCCTGCCCGAGACGGGTACGCACGAACTGCCACCGGGGCTCGGCGAGTTCCCTGTGCGCCGCGTCGAGGACCACGCGGACACCGTGCCCGCCGAGTGGCGTGCGCGCGGCGGTGTGATGCTGCCGGTGTATCTGCGCGAGGCTATGTGGCTGAGCTTCGCGGGCTCGACGGAGCCGGCCGCGCTCCAGGTCGGCGTGGGCAAGGTGTGCGCGGTCTCGGGCAGGCCGTGGAGCTCCCTGCTCGCCCAGGACCCGCAGAACTACGTGGTGCTCCCCCGCCAGCCCTGGCTCGACGGCATCAACTCCGGGAAGGGCACGGTCCGCCAGTTCGTGGCCGTGCCGCTGGGGCTCGGCGCCACGGTCGAGGGCCAGGTCACCGGCGAGGAGGTGTGGGGCGGCCTGCAGCTGCAGTCCTTCCGGCTGAATGACGCGGAGCTCGCGAAGTGGCGTGAGCTGGAGCGCCGCCGGACCGTGAGCA
Organism: Streptomyces sp. NPDC007095; assembly: GCF_040634475.1. NCBI lineage: Bacteria > Bacillati > Actinomycetota > Actinomycetes > Kitasatosporales > Streptomycetaceae > Streptomyces > Streptomyces sp. NPDC007095. Next base: position 33,753 of record NZ_JBEYFS010000066.1, on the reverse strand, counting down.
CGAGGTCGGTGAAGAGCGTGTCCGCCTATGGCGCCGCCCCGCCTGCTCCCGGCGCCGCCATGGCCGCCGCGCCCGCCTCCGCGGGCCGCCCGAGGAGCGCCCCGGCCATGGGACTCGGCGTCGGAGGCTCGATGCGCCAGGAGGTCTACGCGGACGAGCGATCGCGCGGCGCCTGGGCCAGGGAGCCCGCCGGCCGGGTGTTCGTGCATCTCGTGACGCCTCCCGAGTGGCGCCGCATCACGGGCGAGGCTCCCCCGCCGTCCCCCGTCGACCGCGCTGCGTACACAAAGGCCGGGCTGCCCTGGTTCGAGTACTACGACGACGCGGCCCAGGACGTCGCCCCCACCGACACGCTGAGCTCGGTGCGGCCGGTCGGCGAGTGGCTCGGCGACGACCACGAGCCCTGGCAGGAGCCCTCGCCCCATCAGGTGGAACAGCTCGGCGACGCGCCGGGCAAACCGGTCGGGGACGGTGACTGGTAGGCGGCCTCACCCGGTCGCCGGGCAACCCTCTCCGCCATTGCGCAGGGTGCAACAAGCGTTGTCGTTCTTGCACTTCTCGGGTGTCGCACGCCAAGGTGGCTGTGACGACCGAGGCAACCGACACCCGAGGTGCAGGTATGAACAGTGGCGCGGATCCGGCGCGGGACGCTGGCGGCGGCTGGGGCAGGCGCCGGTTCCTCGGGGCGCTGGCGGGGATCACCGCGGTGACGACGGTGCCGGCACCGGCCGCGCCACGCACCCGCCCCGCTGCCACCACGACCCAACCCGCCGGGGGCTCCCCCGCCACCTCGGCCCCCGGGCCGACCTCTTCCTCCCCCACCGTCCGCCGGATGTTCCTGGGCACGTACACCTCGGTCGAGGGCGGTGGAAAGGGGATCGGCCTGGCCACGTACGACCCGGCGACAGGTGCCGTCACGGCCACCGGCACGCTCACCGGCATCGGCGACCCGTCGTACCTCGCCACACATCCCAAGGGCCACACGCTGTACGCCGTCGACGAGCGGCCGGAAGGCGCCGTGACGGCCGTACGGCTCGCCGACAACCGGGTACTGGGCACCCGGAGCACCGGCGGCGCGGGCCCCTGCCACCTCTCCGTGCATCCGAGCGGACGGTGGCTGCTGAGCGCCAACTACACCTCGGGCAGCGTGGCCGTGCACCCCGTCGAAGCCTCGGGTGCACTCGGCGAACGCACCGACCTGGTCACGCACTCCAGTCCGGCACCGGGCCCCGGCCAAGACGGCCCACACGCGCACCAGTTCGTGACCAGTCCGGACGGCGGGCATGTCCTCGCCGTCGACCTGGGCACCGACACGGTCTACACCTACCGCCTGGACCAGTCGAAGGGAACGCTCACCGAGATCTCCCAGGCGCACACCCGGCCGGGCGCGGGGCCACGCCATCTCACCTTCCACCCCGACGGCCGTTTCGCCTATCTCGCCAACGAGGTCGACAACACGGTCGTGGTCTGCGCGTACGACCCGGCGAGCGGACGGCTCACCCCGGGCGACCCGCAGTCCACCGGCACGGGCACGGGCACGAACTACCCGGCGCAGATCCTGGTGACGTCGAACGGGTCGTACGCCTATCTCGCCAACCGCGGCCACAACAGCCTGACGCGGTACGCCGTCGAGGCGGCCGGTGCCCGGTTGAGGCTCCTGGACACCGTGCCGGTCGGCGGCGACTTCCCGCGCCAGCTCGCCTTCTCGCCGGACGAACGGCTGCTGTTCACGGCGAACCAGCGCTCGAGCACGGTCAGCGTCTTCCACGTCGAGGGCGCAAGCGGTGAACTCCGGCTCGCGGGCGAGCCCTTCGCCTCACCCGTCGCCGTCTGTGCGCTGCCGCTGTAGCGCGCGGGGGCAGGATGCGGAACTCGCCTGCGTGAGCAGCACATGCATCCGCTCGGTGAGCTGTGAGACGTCGTCGGCGGGCGAGTGGAACGACAGGCGTACGTCACCGTAGCCGCGCGCCCGTTCGACCCGCAGTGCCAGTCCGTGCCGGTCGACGGCGAGCGGCTGGACGCGGACCGCGCCGTGCAGGCTCTCGGGCTCGACGAGGCGGGTCAGCCGCTCGACGGCGTCGGGGTGTGCGTCGGCCAGGTGGGTGAGCAGGCTCGCCTCGGCCGTCGCGAGCGGATCGGGGACGGCGTCCGCGAACTCGTCGAGGTCCACCACGAGCGCGCCGGACGCCTCGCGCAGCACCACACGCGAGGGCTGGAACCCCAGATGCCCGTCCGCCGGGACGAACCGGCCGGCCATCCAGAGCCGGGCGCGGATCCGGTTGCGCACCGGCACGGGCGCGACGTCCGCGAACTCCAGGACGGCGGAGGGCTCTGCGCGCGGCCCACAGACCGCCGCGGCCGTCAGCGTGCTGTCGTCCGGCACATGCAGGAGAACCCGGCCGTCCGTGGTGACGGTGTGCGCGCCGACGAGTTCCTCCCTGCCGCCTTCCGCGGTCACCGCGCAGGACCAGGCCGCGGCGAGCACCGAGCGGGCGCGCTCGGCAGCGGCGGGCGCGGCCGTCCAGGTATGACGGTCACCCATGCGGTCACCCATCCCAACCTCCCTTAGGTAAGCCTTGCCTAACCTATCGGAGATCCGGGGGTACGCCAACCACGCCACACCTTCGTCCCTCGCACGAGTTACGGCGTGATGGCGCCCAGCAGCGCCCGCGCGCACAGATCCCGCAGCTGCTCCCGGGTCAGCTCCGCCCCCCTGAGCCACTCCAGACACACGGCCGTGGTGAAGGCGAGCCAGCCACGGACGGCGATCCGCAGCTCGGGCCGGTCCTCGATCCCCCCGGGGACGTCGGGGTCCGCGTCGAGCGCCGCCAGGATCTGCTGCTCCTGCGCGGCCAGCGCCCGCTGATAGACCCTGCGCACGGCCTGGTCACCGGCCGCGTCGGCGCGGTGGAAGGCGCGGAAGCCGTGCGCGTGGGCCTCGACGTACGCCAGGAAGGTGTCGAGTCCGGCGCTCAGCTGCTCGCGGACGGGAATGCCGGGCACCGCGGCCGTCAGCCGCAGCATCCGCTCGCTCTCGCGCTCCACGACGGCCGCGAAGAAGTCCCGTTTGGTGGGGAAGTAGTGGTACAGGAGGCCCCGCGAGACCCCGGCGATCTCGGCGACCTGCTCGATCCACACCTCGTCGTACGGGCTCTCCGAGAACAGCCGCGCCCCGACGGACAGCAGCTGCTCCCTGCGCTCCTCGGTACTGAGCCGACGGCGTGTCCGCTCTCCTCGCTCCCCCTGTTTGCCCATCATGGCCGCACCTTACTTGACGTCGGTTCAACAACGGGATCACACTGAAAACCACTATTGAACCCGCGTACAACATGGTCAGGACAGCAGCGTCGACGTGCCGCAGGCACTAGGGAGATCGCGTCATGGCGGAGACGACAGGGGCCGTACTGCCCAAAGGGTTCCGGAGCGCGGAGCTGGGCTGGCCCGAGCTGCACCGCATCCCCCGCCCGCCCTACCGGCTCCCCCTCGTCGGGGATGTGATCGGCGCGAACGTCCGCTCTCCGGTGCAGGACTCGATGCGATTCGGGCGCAGGCTCGGGCCGATCTTCCGGCGCAAGGGCTTCGGCAAGGAGATCGTCTTCGTGTGGGGCGCCGAGCTCGCGGCCGAGCTGGCGGACGAGACACGGTTCGCCAAGCACGTCGGCCTCGGAGTCGCCAACCTCCGGCCGGTCGCCGGGGACGGACTGTTCACGGCGTACAACCACGAACCGAACTGGCAGCTGGCCCACGACGTCCTCGCCCCGGGCTTCAGCCGTGAGGCGATGGAGGGCTACCACCCGATGATGCTCGCCGTGACCCAGCGGCTGATGGACCGCTGGGACGGGGAACGCGCGGCGGGCCGGGCGGTGGACGTACCCGGCGACATGACGAAACTGACGCTGGAGACGATCGCCCGCACCGGCTTCGGCCACGACTTCGGCTCCTTCGAGCGCTCCAGGCCGCACCCCTTCGTCACCGCGATGGTCGGCACCCTGACCTACGCGCAGCGCCTCAACGTGCTCCCCGCGCCGCTGGCCCCGGTCCTGCTGCGCGAGGCCACCCGGCGCAACGAGGCACACATGGCGTACCTGAACCAGACGGTCGACGCCGTCGTGGCCGCCCGTCAGCACTCCTCCGGCGAAGGGGACCTGCTCGACCGGATGCTGGAGACCGCCCACCCGGACACGGGGGAACGGCTGACGCCCGAGAACATCCGCCGCCAGGTGATCACCTTCCTGATCGCCGGCCACGAGACGACCTCGGGCGCGCTCTCCTTCGCCCTGCACTACCTCGCCCAGCACCCGGACGTCGCCGACCGCGCACGGGCCGAGGTGGACCGGGTCTGGGGCGACACTCCCCTGCCCGCCTACGACCAGGTCGCCAAGTTGCGGTACGTACGCCGGGTCCTCGACGAGTCGCTACGACTGTGGCCGACGGCGCCGGGCTTCGCGCGCGAGGCCCGCGAGGACACCGTGCTGGGCGGGGTCCACCCGATGCGGACGGGTGCCTGGACCCTGGTACTGACGGCGCTGCTGCACCGCAACCCCGAGGTGTGGGGCGCGGACGCCGAGGAATTCGACCCGGACCGCTTCGACCCGGGGGCCGTACGGTCCCGAGCCGCCCACACCTTCAAACCGTTCGGCACCGGGGCTCGGGCCTGCATCGGCCGGCAGTTCGCGCTGCACGAGGCGACGCTCGTCCTGGGGCTGCTGCTGCGCCGCTACGATCTGCGGCCCGAACCGGACTACCGGCTGCGGGTCTCCGAGCGGCTGACGCTGATGCCGGAGGGGCTGCGGCTGCACCTCGACAGCCGTGCGTCCGCTGCCGCCTCACTCGTCGGCCGTCCAGTGGCCCGGGCGGGTGACTGACCGCGGCAGCCTGGTCCCGGCACTGCCCCTGGCCGCGTTCAGCTGGGGCTGGGTCAGGAAGAACGCGTCGGTCAGATCCGCGTCCGTCAGATCGGTGTCGCGGAAGTCGGCGCCGATCAGGTCCGCGCCGCGCAGATCGGCGCCGGTGAGATCGGCGGCGATGAGGTAGGCGCCGCGCAGGTTGGCACCGCGCAGGTCGGCGCCCTTGAGGCGGGCTCCCATGAGGTCGGCGCCGCGCCGCTCCTTCTTCTTGCCGCGGCCGACTCCCGCGCGCACGAGTTCGCTGGTCCGCAGCAGGAGGGTGTTGACCTGCTGCCGGTGTGCGTTCACGTCCAACTCCCCCAGCTCCTCGGGGGATTGGTTCGTCAGCCGCTCCGTCTCCGCGAGGGCACGGCGGATGTCGGCGTGGATCGGGCGGGCCGGGGGGAGGGCCAGGGCCTCGTTCAGGTACCAGAGCAGTTCGTGAAGCTGACGGACGACCGGGAACACGTCGAACATCTGCCGGGCTCGTTCCCGCGGGCCTGTGCGCCAGTCCTGGCCGGCGAAGGTGACCTGGGAGACCTGCTGGCCGGCGCCGAAACAGTCGTACACCGTGCACCCGTTGAACCCCTTCTCCCTCAGCTGTGTGTGGATTCCGCACCGGGAGTCCGTCCGCAGGTTCTGGCAGGGCTTTCCGGCGTCCTTGTCGATCGCGAAGTCCGCCGAGCGGGTGAAGGGCAGGGCCACACAGCACAACCCGAAACACCGACCGCAGTCGGCCCGCAACTCAAGGAGCCGTTCATCGACTGCCGTCACGCTGTCTTCTTGCATGTCACCAGCGTACTGAGGCGGCAGGAGCCCTCCGTGAGGGGTTCTCTCGCCCCCGCCGCCCCTACCCGTCCCGTCCCCGGGGGCTGACGCCCCCAGACCCCCGCTTCGGCCTGAACGGCCTCCTCGAACGCCGGACGGGCTGAAAGGTGCGCACAGCGCCTCTTCAGGGGCGCGGGGAACTGCGCGACCAGCCCCCACTCACCCGCAGCCGAAGAACGCACCCGGGGGTCTGGGGGCGGAGCCTCCAGGGATGGGACGGGTTGGGGCGGCGGGGGCGAGAAACCGGGGGCTCAGCCCTCTAGGCCGGACAGGCGTTCGGGGTCGGCGAGGATGTACATCTCGACGATGCGGCCGTCGGTGATGGTGACGCCCATGACGGACAGGGGGCGGCCTTCGGGGGCCGTGACGACGCCGATCGCCCCGTTGACCAGCACGAGCCGGGAGAACGCCGCGAACTGTCTGAACATGAGCGCCTGTTGGGCGACGCCGGTCGCACCGTGGACCACCTTGGACACCGCCGCCCCACCGACGAGCGCACCGGAGTCGACGCGGAGCACGACTTCGGGATGGAGGACGGACACCAGCGCCTCGAAGTCCCCGGCGCGCGAGGCCGCGAGAAAGGCGTCGAGGACCAGCTTCTGCCGCGCGAGATCGAGCTCGGGCTCCGGCGCGGCAGCGCCCCGTACCCGCCGCCGCGCCCGACTCGCCAACTGCCGCGTCGCCGCCGACGAGCGGCCCACGACGGGCGCGATGTCGTCGAAGGGCACCGCGAACATGTCGTGCAGGACGAACGCGAGGCGCTCCGCGGGTTCCAGTGTCTCCAGGACCACCAGCAGGGCCAGCCCCACCGAGTCGGCGAGCAGCACCTCCTGCTCGGGGTCGATCCGCTCCAGGGGGCTGACCAGCGGGTCGGGGACATAGGTGTCCAGCGGCTCCTCGCGGCGCGCGGCACGCGTACGCAGCATGTCCAGGCAGACCCGGCCGACCACCGTGGTCAGCCAGCCCGCGAGGTTCCTGATCTCGCCGGCGTCCGTGCGGCCGAGCTTCAGCCACGCCTCCTGGACCGCGTCGTCCGCCTCGCTCAGCGAGCCGAGCATCCGGTAGGCCACCGCCCTAAGGCGACCGCGGTGCTCCTGGAACCGGTCCGCTAGGTGTTCGAGGAGTTCGTCGTCGTCCATCGCGTTGTCCTCTCCCCCGAACGGCGCCCGGTCAGACCTCGTCGCGCGTCAGCGCCAGCAACCGGTCCAGGACGCGCGCCCCCCCGGCCCGTACACCGTCGTGCTCGAACTCGTCGGTCACCCAGGTCCGCAGACCAGCGATGGCACGGGCCGTGCGCAGGGAGTGCTCCGGGTCGACGTACATGTCGTCGTGGTAGACCGCCGCGGCCACCGGTACCTCGTTGGCGGCGAGGCGGGCGGGGTCGTACAGCGGCCGCCAGTCGGTGCGCGCGGCGAGTTCCTCGGCGGTCTCGCGCAGGGGACGCAGCGCGGGGTCGGTGTCGAACACCCAGGGGTGCACGGACTCGCCGGTGAACAGCAGCGGTCCGTCGTCCGCGAGGGCCTTCGCCGCGTCGAACTGCGGGAACTCGGCGCGCACCCGCTCGGCGGACCAGGCGGTCGGCCGGTCGTCCTGGGCGTAGCAGGCCTCGTGGACGAGCGCGTACAGGGGGTGGCCGGCGTACGAGAGGAGGCCCTGCACCTCCTCCTGGAAGGCGTCGGAGAGGGCCGGGCCCTGCGGGGTGCGGACGAAGGCCTCCTCCAGGAGGTAGTGCAGACGGTGGCTGCCCTCGCCACCGCCGAGGAGGATGCCGAGGGACTGGAAGGCCTCGACGGTCAGGCGGTAGCCGTTGCTCAGGACGACCTCGTGGCGGAGGAGGTGCTCGGCGATCTGCCGGGCCCGCTCGATGTCCTGGGGGTAGCGCGCGTAGTGTGCCGCGACCTTGCGTTCGATACGGGGATACGCGGCCCGGTAGACGTCGTCCGCGTGCGCGTCGAGGGAGGGCAGGCCGCCGGTGATGAGGGCCGCGCGCAGACCTTCGGGGGCGGTCGAGAGGTAGTGCACGATGCAGAAGCCGCCGAAGCTCTGGCCGAGTACGGTCCAGGGGTCGCCGCCGGTGAGCCGGGGGCGGATGGCCTCGCAGTCGCGGACGATGGAGTCGGCGCGGAAGTGCGCGAGGTAGTCGGCCTGCGCGCCGGGGCCGCCGCGCAGCGGCAGCGTCTGGCGATTGGCGGGCGTGGAGTGGCCTGTGCCGCGCTGGTCGAGCAGCAGCACCCGGAACTCCTTCAGCGCGCGGCCGAGCCAGGCCTGCTTGCCGACGAAGCGGTTGGCGCCGAAGCCGGGGCCGCCTTGGAGGTAGACCATCCAGGGGAGGTCCTGGGGCGCCTTGTCGCTCGCGACGACCTCGCGGGCGAACAGTTCGATGCTCTCCCCCGCCGGGTCGTCGTGGTCGAGGGGCACGGTGAAACGGTGGTCGGTGAGGACGACACCGGGCTGACGGTAGCTGACGGTCAACAGGGCTCCCGAGACGTACGGATCCAGGCTGCGTCCCAGTTGAGCACATGATCCCCGACCGGCCGAGACCGGGGATCAAGAAAGTCGTACTGAATGGTCGCTCAGCAGGCCAGGCGCGCGGACCGTGCCGCGCGTCAGCGCGCCGACAGGCTGGAGCGGCGCACGACCAGCTCCGGCTGGAGCACCACGCGCCGGTGCTCGTGCGGTGTGGGTGCCGTCTCGGCCTCCGTCTCCTCCAGCAGCAGTTCGGCGGCGAGGGCGCCCATGGTCATGGCGGGCTGCCGTACGGAGGTGAGCGGGACGGCCGCGGCGGCGGCGAACTCGATGTCGTCGTAGCCGACGATCGCGAGGTCGTCGGGGACGCCGACGCCCGCCGCGTACATGGCCTGCAGTACGCCGAGCGCGAGCAGGTCGTTGGCGCAGAAGACGGCGGTCGGGCGCTCGGCGAGGCCCAGCAGCCGGGCGCCCGCGTCGCGGCCCGCGGCCACGTCGAGGCGCTGGGTGGGCAGCTCCCGCATCGCGGTGGGCGCCAGGCCTGCCTCGGCCAGCGCGTTCAGGGCGCCCACGCGGCGGTCCCTGACCTGGTTGAGGCCGGGCGGGCCACTGACGTACGCGATCGATCGATGGCCCGCGTCGACCAGATGACGTACGGCCAGCGCGCCGCCCGCCACGTCGTCGACCGAGACCGAGCACTCGGTGGTGCCCTCGGCGACCCGGTCGACCAGCACGAAGGGGATGCCGTTGCGGCGGAACGTCGCGATGTTGCGCCCGGTCGCGTCGGCGGGCGTCAGCAGCACGCCGCGTACCCGCTGTTCGGCGAAGAGCGACAGATAGTCGGCCTCCTCGCTGGCGCTCTGCGCGCTGTTGCAGACCATCACGCCGAGCCCGGCGTCCCGCGCGGCGCGCTCGGCGCCGCGGGCCACGTCCACGAAGAAGGGGTTGCCCATGTCGAGGACGAGCAGGCCCATGATCCGGCTGCGTCCGGCCCGCAGCTGGCGCGCGGACTCGCTGCGGACATAGCCGAGCCTGTCTATCGCCGACTGGACACGGGCCCGGGTCTCGGAGGCGACGCTGTCCGGGCGGTTGATGACGTTCGAGACCGTGCCCACGGAGACTCCGGCGGCGCGGGCGACGTCCTTGATACCCACCGACTGTGCCATCAGGCGGGAACCTCCAGGGGGACGAGAAGCGGCGGGCGGGCCTTCACATTACCCGCGAGTCGGCCGACTTCGCTGATCATGCGGGCAGCCGGAAGTCGACGACATGGAGCGCCGAGGGCGTGGTCCCGCTGGACTTCTCCTGGTACATGACCGACAGCGTCCCGTCCTGCGAGACGCGCGTCTCGTCGATCACCACCTCACCGAAGGCGTTGAGGCCGCTGCCGTCGTACAGGAGCTTCCAGTCCGTGTAGCCGGAGGACTTCGAGGCGCCCGCGATCCGGCCGAAGGGCATGATCGCGTAGGCGTTGTCGTACTTGTCCAGGATCAGCTTCGTGCGCTGGCTCGAGCCGAGGGCGATCGGGATCTCGGTCTTGGTCCAGCTGCCCGAGGCGTTCTTGCGGAGGTGGAAGGCGCGGCCGTTGTTCGTCCGGTCGGTGACGTAGTTGGTGGTGCACTGGCCGAAGCGCCCGGGCACGTAGCTGATGATCGCGTGCGGCAGGCCGGTGGAGTCGGTGGCCTGGCTCTCCTGGTTCATCAGGGAGTGGTCGGGATCGAGCGCGTCGACGACGAGTCCGGCGTCGGTGACGGCCACCGTGTCGGAGCCGCCCGTGGTGCCGACGAGGGTGCCCGCGTTGTTGCGCCAGGTGCGGCCGCGGTCGGTCGAGTAGACGTAGCCGGTGTCGTGGTTGGTGATGCCGCCGCTGTTGCACATCACGGCGCCGTTCTGCTCGCGCCAGGTGAAGAAGGAGTGCAGGCGTCCGTTGACGTCGTAGTCGATGCCGTGCAGGTACATGTTGCGGGCGGTGCTGGAGCCGTGCTCGCTGGTGTACGTGCCGGTCGAGCCGGACCATTCCCCGAGAGCGGTCCAGGACGAGCCGTCGTACTCCGCGAGGGCGTTGCGCCCGTTTCCGGAGATGCCCACGCGGTAGCTCAGCTGGAGCTTGCCGTCGGGTGTGGAGATGAACTGGGGGTAGGTGAACTGTGTGGTGAGCGCGAGACCGTCCAGCGAGGTCTGTACGGCTCCGAAGCCCGCGGAGGTCCAGGCGGTGGAGGCGGGGTTGTCGAGCAGCCCGGCCACCGACTTCACATAGAAGAAGCCGTCGCTGTGGGAGTCCATGTTGAGGTGCAGCCGGCCGTCGGTCTTCGACACGCCCATGGAGATCACGTTGTGCGAGTCGGAGCTCTTGAGCCGATGGGCGAGGGTGAGTGTCGACCAGCCGGACGCGCCGAGCGCCCGGCGGGCGACGACCGCGCTGCGGTCGGTGGTGTACCAGACGGCGTACTGGTAGCCCTTGTAGGTCAACAGACCGTTCTTCTGGAAGGAGTTGTTGTTGACCAGGCCGTCGTAGGACACGAAGTACAGTGCCTGGGCGTCGAGTTGGGTGCTGCCGGTGAGGGTGACCGAGGGGCCGGGGTCAGCCGCGCGCGCCGTACCGGCGCCGATTCCAGGGCCTGCCACACCGGTCAGCAGGGCGGTGGCCAGCAGGGTGCGTCTCTTCATGTCCGGACTCCTGGGTAGGGCTTCGCGCGGGTGGCAGAGGGGGTCAGCGGGCATCAGGCGAGGTGGAAGACCTCGGTGAGGGGCTTCATGGCCTCGTCGGGTCTGGCGCCGTCCAGCGATTCGAAGAACGGCGCCATCTCCGCCTGCCAACGGGCATTGATGTCGGTGGCTTCCATGCCGGCCTGCGCGGCCGCGAAGTCCTCGGTCTCCAAGTAGCCGACCAGCAGGCCGTCCTCGCGCAGGAAGAGCGAGTAGTTGTGCCAGCCGGTGGCCGAGAGCGCGTCGAGCATCTCGGGCCACACGGCGGCATGCCGCTCGCGGTACTCGTCGAGGCGGTCCGCACGGACCCTCAGCAGAAAGCACACACGCTGCATCAAGGGACCCCCGGATCCTAGAAGTTGAACTGGTCGATGTTCTTGGCGTTGAAGACGGTCGGCTTGCCCAGGTTGATCACGCCGTCCTTGCCTATGGTGAACGAGCCCATGTCACCGGCCTTGAAGGTCTCGCCCTCGGCTCCGGTGATCTGCCCCGAGGACAGCGCCACGGCCGTACGCGCGGCGAGTTCGCCGAGCTTCGCCGGGTCCCACAGCTCGAAGGCGTCGACGGTGCCGTTCTTGACGTACTTGCGCATGTCGTTGGGGGTGCCGAGGCCGGTCAGCTTGACCTTGCCCTTGTACTTGGAGCCGGAGAGGTACTGGGCCGCGGCCTTGATGCCGACCGTGGTCGGGGAGATGATCCCCTTGAGGTTCGGGTGCTCCTGGAGGAGGCCCTGCGTCTGCTGGAAGGACTGCTGGGCGTCGTCGTTGCCGTAGGCGACCTTGACCAGCTTGACGTCCTTGTACTTGGGATCCTTCAGCTCCTCCTTCATGAAGTCGATCCAGGTGTTCTGGTTCGTCGCGGTCTGCGCGGCGGACAGGATCGCGATCTCGCCCTTGTAACCGATCTGCTCGGCGAGCAGCTGCACCTCGGTACGGCCCAGGTCCTCGGCACTGGCCTGCGAGACGAAGGCGTTGCGGCACTCGGGGTTGGTGTCGGAGTCGTAGGTGACGACCTTGATCTTGTTGCTCATGGCCTGCTTGAGTGCGGTGCACAGGGCGCCCGGGTCCTGCGCGGACACGGCCATCGCGTTGACCTGCTGCTGGGTGAGCGTGTTGACGTAGCTCACCTGGCCGGAGGTGTCGGTGGCGCTGCTGGGGCCGACTTCCTTGTACTTGGAGCCGAGCTCCGTCAGCGCCTTCTCGCCGCCCTTGTCCGCAGAGGTGAAGTACGGGTTGTTGACCGCCTTGGGCAGAAAGCCGACCGTGAGGCCCTTCTTCGTGGCCGCGTTCGGGTCGGCCTTGCCGGTCGCGGCGGCCGAGCCGCCCCCGCTCTTCACGTCGTTCTTGGTGGTGCCGCCGCAGGCGGTGACGGCCAGGGCGAGGGAAGTGACGGCGGCGAGCGCCGCGCCGGTACGGCGGAGGGATGACTTGCGCATGGCAGAAGTTCCTTTTCGAGGGTGAGCGGAGGGTTACGAGGTCGGAGTCGAGGCGGCTCTGCGGCCCGCCCTCGCTACGGTGATCTGCCGGGCGACCCGGGGGCCGAGCACGGAGATGACGAGCAGAACGCCGGTGACGACGATCTGCGACTGGGCGGAGACGTCCTGAAGGCTCATCACGTTCTGCAGTGCGCCGAGCAGGAAGACTCCCGCGATCGCGCCGCCGAGCGTGCCCTTGCCGCCGTCGAAGTCGATGCCGCCGAGCAGGACGGCGGCGACGACGGAGAGTTCGAGGCCGTTGGCGTTGTCGTAACGGGCGCTGGCGTAGTGCAGGGCCCAGAAGATGCCGGTGAGCGAGGCCATGAAACCGGTGGCGACGAAGAGGATCAGCTTCTGCCGCTTGACGCGGATGCCGGCGAACCGGGCGGCCTCCTCGTTGGCGCCGACCGCGAAGGCCGAGCGCCCGAACGGAGTGGCGTGCAGTACCACCACGGCGATCGCGAGGAGTACGAGGAAGGGCAGGAAGGCCTGCGGGATGAAGGTGTTCCCGATGCGCCCGGCCGCGAAGTCCTGGTACTGGGTGGGGAAGTCGGTCACCGCGTCCGAGCCGAGCACGATCTGCGCGATGCCCCGGTAGGCGGCGAGGGTGCCGATGGTGACGGCGAGGGACGGCAGCCCGAGCCGGGTCACCAGCAGGCCGTTGACCAGTCCGCACACCACGCCCAGCAGCAGACACAGCGGGATGATCGTCTCGATCGACATGCCCTGGTTCCACAGGGCGCCCATCACCGAGCCGGACAGACCGGCCGTGGAGGCGACCGAGAGGTCGATCTCCCCGGCCACCACCAGCAGGGTCATCGGCAGCGCGATCAGCGCGATGGGCAGGGTGTTGCCGATCAGGAACGACAGGTTGAGGGAGTTGCCGAACCCGTCGACGAAGCCGAAGGAGAACAGCAGCAGGACGATGAGGAGGGCGCCGACGACCGTGTCCCAGCGGACGGCGCGCGCGAGGGACGAGTCAGCCATGGCGGGCGTTCCTCTTCTTCAGTGCGGAGGCCACGCGCAGCGCGACGATCCGGTCGACCGCGATGGCGAGGATGAGCAGGATGCCGTTGATGGCGAGCACCCAGACGGAGCTGACGCCGAGGGCGGGCAGCACACTGTTGATGGAGGTCAGCAGCAGCGCGCCGAGCGCGGCGCCGTAGACGCTGCCGGAGCCGCCGGTGAAGACGACACCGCCGACCACCACCGCGCTGACGACGGTGAGTTCGTAGCCGGTGCTGGTGCCGGAGTCGACGTTGCCGAACCGGGCGAGATACAGGGCGCCCGCGAGTCCGGCGAGGCCGCCGCACACGACGTACGCGGTGAGGATCCGCTTGCGGACGGGGATGCCGGCGAGCCGGGCGGCCTCCGGGTTGGAGCCCAGCGCGTACAGCTCGCGGCCGCTGCCGAAGTGCTTGAGGTAGTACGCGGTGACCAGCAGGACCGCCAGTGCGATCAGGGCGAGGTACGGGACCGCCGAGATGCCGCCGGAGCCGAAGTCGACGAAACCGCCGGGGAGGTCGGCCGCGGTGATCTGGCGGGAGCCGACCCAGATGGAGTCGACGCCGCGGATGATGTAGAGCGTGCCGAGGGTGACGACCAGCGCGGGGACCTGGCCGAGACTGACCAGCAGCCCGTTGACCAGTCCGCAGCCGATGCCGAGCAGGACGGCCAGGAAGACCGCGACGACGGGGTTTCCGCCGCCGTGCAGATAGGTGCCGGCGGCGAAGGCGCTGATGCCGAGGATGGAGCCGACCGACAGGTCGACGTTCCTGGTGATCACGACCAGCGACTGACCGGTGGCGACCAGCACCAGGATCGTCGCGTTCAACAGCAGGTCCTTGATGCCCTGTTCGGACAGGAACTCGCTGTTGCCCATCTGGGTGATGGCGATCATCACCAGGAAGACGACCAGGATGGCGAGTTCACGCATCTTGAAGACACGGTCCACCAGTCGGGTGCCACTCGACTTGGGCACCTCGGCGGCGGGCGCGGGATTGGGTGCGGTCACCGTCATACGGCGGCCCTCCGGGGGATGTTCGGGGTCTGGCGGTCGGCCGTCCGAGTGAGGGGAACGGCCCCCTGCGGGGAGGCGGGCGTGGCGCGGGCGGCCGAGCCGGCGACTGCGGACTCCTCACCGGCGGCCCACTCGACATCCGCCGGTGTTGCGCCGAGGGCGGCGTGCCTGGTGGCTGTCATGCGGCAACCCTCCCCGTCGCGGCGGCCATCACGGTCTCCTCGGTGGCTTCGGAGCGGGGTATCTCGGCGGTGAGCCGGCCCTCGTGCATCACCAGCACGCGGTCGGCCATGCCGAGGATCTCGGGCAGGTCGGAGGAGATCATCAGGACGGCCACCCCGTCGGCGGCCAACTCGGAGAGCAATCGGTGCACTTCGGCCTTCGTGCCCACGTCGATGCCCCGGGTGGGCTCGTCGACGATCAGCACCTTGGGGCCGGTGGCGAGCCACTTGGCGAGGACGACCTTCTGCTGGTTGCCGCCCGAGAGCGTGTTGACCGTGTCGGCGATCCGGGCGTACTTCACCTGGAGCTTGACCGCCCAGTCGAGGGAGCGGCTGCGCTCGGCGCCGCGGTCCACCAGCCCCGCCTTCACGGTCGTACGCAGCCCGGTGAGCCCGATGTTGCGCTCGATGGACATGTCCATCACCAGGCCCTGGGCGCGCCGGTCCTCGGGGACGAGGGCGAGCCCCGCGGCCATGGCCGTGGAGGGCGCCCCGTTCGTCAGCGCCTTCCCGTCGACCTCGACCTCTCCGGCGTCCCAGCGGTCGACGCCGAAGACGGCCCTGGCGACCTCCGTACGCCCGGCGCCGACGAGTCCGGCGAGACCGACGATCTCGCCGCGCCGCACGTCGAAGGAGACGTCGGTGAAGACGCCCTCGCGGGTCAGCCGGCGCACGCTCAGGGCGACTTCTCCCGCCTCGACGTCCTGTTTGGGGTAGAGCTCGTCGAGGTCGCGGCCGACCATCCGGCGTACGAGGTCGTCCTCGGTCATGCCGTCGAGGGGTTCGCTGGAGATCCAGGCGCCGTCGCGCAGGGTCGTGACCCGCTGGCAGATCTGGAAGATCTCCTCCAGACGGTGCGAGATGAACAGCACCGCCGAGCCCTGCTCACGCAGGGTGCGCACGACACCGAAGAGGCGGGCCACCTCGCTGCCGGTGAGGGCGGCGGTCGGCTCGTCCATGATCAGGACCCGGGCGTCGAAGGAGAGCGCCTTGGCGATCTCGACGATCTGCTGGTCGGCGATGGACAGTCCGCGCGCCGGACGGTCGGGGTCGAGTTCGACACCGAGTCGCTTCATCAGGGCGGCGGTGGACTCGTGGGTGGCCTTGTGGTCGATACGGCCGAGGGCGCGCCGGGGCTGGCGGCCCATGAAGATGTTTTCCGCGATCGACAGGTCGGGAAAGAGGGTGGGCTCCTGGTAGATCACCGCGATGCCCGCGTCGCGGGCGTCGGCGGGACCGTGGAAGACGGTGGGCTCACCGTCCAGCAGCACCCGACCGGCGTCCGGTCGGTGCACGCCGGCGAGCGTCTTGATGAGGGTCGACTTGCCCGCGCCGTTCTCACCGGCGAGAGCGTGCACCTCGCCGGGGAACAGTTCCAGGGACACGTCCCGCAGGGCGCGTACCGCGCCGAAGGACTTGGAAATGTCCTCCAGCGCCAGTACGGGGGCCGGACCCGCGTCGGACCGGTGGGTCATGTGAGCTCCTCAACGACGCGGGCGGAGAGGCCTCACGACGTCGTGAAAGGTTTCAACTAGGTTGCCGGGACGTTAGGCAGGTAGCCCAGGTCACGTCAATGGGTTCGGGTCGAAATTTTCGATAGCCGAAGGTCACAACCGAGTCACGGACGGCGGTCTTCGCCCAAGGGGTTGACACGCCTTCGGCGGGCTCATAGCTTCGGCGTTCTGAATCGTTTCAGATCGTTTCAGACGGGAGAGCCGTTCCGATCGGGCAGAAGTGCAGTTCGGACCCGGCTCCACAAGTCGTTCGAAACCGAAGCCACACCCGAAGTCACAGGAGCCCCGAAGTGACCGAGCTTGCCGCGGTGAAGACCGCCCTCAAGACCCAGGCAGTAGAGACGCCCTCGTGGGCGTACGGGAACTCGGGAACCCGCTTCAAGGTGTTCGCGCAGCCTGGAGTCCCGCGCAATCCGCGCGAGAAACTGGACGACGCCGCCCAGGTGCACGCCTTCACGGGGGCCGCGCCGACCGTCGCCCTGCACATCCCCTGGGACAAGGTCGACGCCTCCGACAGTTACGCAGAGCTGGCGAAGTACGCGCAGGAGCGCGGTCTGAAGCTGGGCGCGATCAACTCCAACACCTTTCAGGACGACGACTACAAGCTCGGCTCCATCTGCCACCCGGACGCCGCCGTCCGCCGGAAGGCTGTCGATCACCTGCTGGAGTGCGTCGACATCATGGACGCGACGGGTTCGAAGGACCTGAAGCTCTGGTTCGCCGACGGTACGAACTATCCCGGTCAGGACGACATCCGTGAGCGCCAGGACCGGCTGGCCGAGGGCCTGGCCCAGGTCTACGAGCGGCTCGGGGACGACCAGCGGATGCTGCTGGAGTACAAGTTCTTCGAGCCCGCCTTCTACATGACGGACGTCCCGGACTGGGGCACGGCGTACGCGCACTGCCTCAAGCTCGGCCCCAAGGCGCAGGTCGTCGTCGACACCGGGCACCACGCGCCCGGCACCAACATCGAGTTCATCGTCGCGACGCTGCTGCGCGAGGGGAAGCTCGGCGCGTTCGACTTCAACTCGCGGTTCTACGCCGACGACGACCTGATGGTGGGTTCGGCCGATCCCTTCCAGCTGTTCCGGATCATGTACGAGGTGATCCGGGGCGGTGGCTTCACTCCGGACGTCGCCTTCATGCTCGACCAGTGCCACAACATCGAGGCGAAGATCCCGGCGATCATTCGTTCCGTGATGAACGTGCAGGAGGCGACGGCGAAGGCGCTGCTCGTGGACGGCGCGGCGCTGGCGGACGCCCAGCGTGCGGGGGATGTGCTCGCCGCGAACGCGGTGATCATGGACGCGTACAACACCGACGTACGGCCGTTGCTGGGTGAGGTGCGTGAGGAGCTGGGGCTGGATGCGGATCCCGTCTCGGCGTACCGCCGGTCCGGGTGGGCGGAGAAGATCGCGGCGGAGCGGGTCGGTGGGCAGCAGGCGGGGTGGGGGGCGTGAGCGGCTGAGTCTCGTCCGCCCGGTTCGGCTCGTCGCGGTCTGCGGGTCGAAGTGGGCTGGTCGCGCAGTTCCCCGCGCCCCTGAGGGGCGCGCCGCAGCACAGGTACGTCACTCTCTTCACTCTTCTTTCTCTAAGGACTAGGAACATGGCTCCCCATCCCGAAGCCGCCGCTCTGCTGGCCCGGTCGCACCGGCTCGGTGCCGACCCGCGCAATACGAACTACGCCGGCGGCAATGCCTCCGCGAAGGGCACCGACACCGACCCTGTGACCGGCGGTGATGTCGAGCTGATGTGGGTGAAGGGGTCGGGTGGGGATCTCGGCACCCTGACCGAGGCGGGACTCGCCGTGCTGCGGCTGGACCGGCTGCGGGCGATGACGGAGGTCTACCCGGGGGTGGAGCGCGAGGACGAGATGGTCGCCGCGTTCGACTACTGCCTGCACGGCAAGGGCGGCGCGGCCCCGTCCATCGACACGGCGATGCACGGGCTGGTGGACGCGGCCCACGTCGATCATCTGCACCCCGACTCCGGAATCGCGCTGGCCTGCGCGGCGGACGGCGAGAAGCTGACCGCCGAGTGTTTCGGCGACAGCGTGGTGTGGGTGCCGTGGCGCCGGCCCGGCTTCCAGCTGGGTCTGGACATCGCGGCGGTCAAGGAGGCCAACCCGCGGGCGATCGGCTGCATCCTGGGCGGGCACGGCATCACGGCGTGGGGCGACACTGCGGAGGAGTGCGAGCGCAACTCGCTGCACATCATCCGCACCGCCGAGGCCTTCCTGGTCGAGCGTGGCAAGGCGGAGCCCTTCGGGCCCGTCGTCGAGGGGTACGCGGCCCTGGAGGCCTCCCGGCGCCGGGAGCGGGCCGCGGCGCTGGCACCGTACGTCCGGGCCATCGCCTCGCAGGACAAGCCGCAGGTCGGCCACTTCACCGACTCCGAGGTCGTCCTCGACTTCCTCGCGAGCGCCGAGCACCCGCGCCTCGCCGCGCTCGGCACCTCCTGCCCCGATCATTTCCTGCGGACCAAGGTCCGGCCGCTCGTCCTCGACCTGCCGCCGACCGTGGAACTGGACGCGGCGATCGCGCGGCTCGAAGAGCTGCACGGCGAGTACCGCGAGGAGTACGCGGCCTACTACCAGCGGCACGCCGACGCCGACTCCCCCGCGATGCGCGGCGCGGACCCGGCCATCGTGCTGATCCCCGGCGTCGGCATGTTCTCCTTCGGCAAGGACAAGCAGACCGCGCGCGTCGCCGGCGAGTTCTACGTCAACGCGATCAACGTGATGCGGGGCGCCGAGGCGGTCTCGGCGTACGCGCCGATCGAGGAGTCGGAGAAGTTCCGCATCGAGTACTGGGCGCTGGAGGAGGCCAAGCTCCGGCGGATGCCGAAGCCGAAGCCACTCGCCACCCGGGTGGCGCTGGTGACGGGGGCGGGCAGCGGGATCGGCAAGGCGATCGCCGGGCGGCTCGTCGCCGAAGGCGCGTGCGTGGTGATCGCCGACCTCAACGCGGAGAACGCCGCAGAGGTCGCCTCCTCGCTGGGCGGGCCCGACAAGGCCGTCGCCGTCACTGTCGACGTGACCTCCGAGGAGCAGATCGCTGAGGCCTTCAAGGCGGCGGCGCTCGCCTTCGGCGGCGTCGACCTGGTGGTGAACAACGCCGGTATCTCCATCTCCAAGCCGCTGCTCGAGACCACCGCGAAGGACTGGGATCTCCAGCACGACATCATGGCCCGTGGCTCCTTCCTCGTGTCGAGGGAGGCGGCGCGGGTGATGATCCAGCAGAAGCTGGGCGGGGACATCGTCTACATCGCGTCCAAGAACGCGGTCTTCGCCGGTCCGAACAACATCGCGTACTCCGCGACCAAGGCCGACCAGGCGCATCAGGTCCGGCTCCTCGCGGCCGAGTTGGGCGAGCACGGCATCCGGGTGAACGGCATCAACCCCGACGGGGTCGTGCGCGGTTCGGGCATCTTCGCGGCCGGCTGGGGCGCGCAGCGCGCGGCGACGTACGGCATCGAGGAGGAGAAGCTCGGCGAGTTCTACGCCCAGCGGACCATCCTCAAGCGCGAGGTGCTGCCCGAGCACGTGGCGAACGCCGTGTTCGCCCTGACGGGCGGGGACCTGACCCACACCACCGGTCTGCACGTCCCGGTCGACGCGGGTGTCGCGGCGGCATTCCTGCGATGAGCGAGCACGTGAAGAGCTTCGCCGCGGTCGACCTCGGCGCGTCCAGCGGGCGCGTCATGGTCGGCCGCGTCGGCCCGGAGGCGCTGGAGCTGATGGAGGCGCACCGCTTCCCGAACCGGCCGGTGCGGGTTCCGGAGGGGCTGCGCTGGGACATTCTCTCGCTGTACGCGGGCGTGCTCGAGGGACTGCGGGCGGCCGGGCAGGTCGACTCCGTCGGCATCGACAGCTGGGCCGTGGACTACGGGCTGCTGGACGCCGACGGGTCGCTGCTCGGCAACCCGGTGCACTACCGCGACGCCCGCACCGAGGGTGTCGCGGAGAAGGTGTGGGCCACCGTGCCCGCCGCCGAGCTGTACGCGGCGACCGGGCTCCAGTACGCGCCCTTCAACACCCTGTACCAGCTCACGGCGGCCCGCTCGACGGCGCAACTCGCCGCCGCCGAGCGACTGTTGCTCATTCCCGATCTGCTGACGTACTGGCTCACGGGCGAGGCGGGCACGGAGATCACCAACGCCTCGACCACCCAGCTGATCGACCCGCGCACCCGTGACTGGTCCCACGACCTCGCGGACCTGCTCGGCATCGACCTCACGCTGTTCGCGCCGCTGCGGCAGCCGGGCGACCCGGCCGGTCTGCTGCTCCCGCGGGTCCTGGAGGAGACCGGGCTGAGGGGCCCGGTCCCGGTGACGACCGTCGGCTCGCACGACACCGCGTCCGCGGTGGCCGCCGTGCCGGCGGCGGGTGAGCGGTTCGCGTACATCTGCACCGGCACCTGGTCCCTCGCGGGCCTGGAGCTGGAGCGGCCGGTCCTCACCGAGGCGAGCCGCGCGGCCAACTTCACCAATGAACTGGGCCTGGACGGCACGGTCCGCTATCTGCGCAACATCATGGGACTGTGGCTGCTCCAGGAGTGTGTACGGGAATGGGGCCGGCCCGACCTGGGTGAGTTGCTGCGGGCCGCCGCGGAGGTGCCCGCGCTGCGGTCGGTGGTGGACGCGGGCGACGCCGCCTTCCTGGCCCCCGGCCGGATGCCGGACCGGATCACCGACGCCTGCCGGGAGTCGGGACAGCCCGTGCCCGAGTCGCGCGCCGAGATCACCCGCTGCATTCTCGACTCCCTCGCACTCGCCCATCGCAGGGCGATCCGCGAAGCCGAGGCTCTCGCCGACCACCCGGTCGACGTCGTCCACATCGTGGGCGGCGGCACCCGCAACGAGCTCCTGTGCCAACTGACGGCCGACGCCTGCGGACTGCCGGTCGTGGCCGGCCCGGCGGAGGCCGCCGCGCTCGGCAACGTCCTCGTACAGGCCCGTGCGCACGGTCTGGTCGGCGACCGTACGTCGATGCGGCGACTCCTCGCCCGTACGCAGCCGTTGCGGCGGTACGAGCCCCGGGGCGACCCAGCGGCCTGGCGCGCCGCGGAAGACCGGCTCACCCTCGGGTGAAAGGGAACTCCCACCCGCCGTGACGGGGGCCTTTCACCCGTCCGCGACGGGGACTCGCCCGTGTCCATGAACGGGGGCTCCCATGCCGCTCGCCCTCCGCGTACCCTGCACTCATCCGATGATCGATCCCAAGGAGCTGCGATGCGTGTCGCCCTGTTCCTGACCTGTGTCAACGACACGCTCTATCCGGACACCGGCCGCGCCGTGGTGAAACTGCTGACCAGGCTGGGCGTCGAGGTCGACTTCCCGATGGCGCAGACCTGCTGCGGGCAGGCCCACTACAACACCGGATACCGGCATGAGGCCGAGCCACTGGCCCGGCATTTCTCCGATGTCTTCGGTGAGTACGAGGCGATCGTGACGCCCTCCGGGTCGTGCGGCGCGATGGTGCGGGAGCTGTATCCGCGGATGGGTGAGCGGGCGCGGGCGGAGGGCCGCGGGGACACCCTCGCGGCCACCCTCGCTCCGGTGGTGCCGAAGACGTACGAGCTCACCGAGTTCCTGGTGGACGTGCTCGGCGTGACGGACGTCGGCGCGTACTACCCGCACACCGTCACCTACCACCCCACCTGTCACGGGCTGCGCAGTCTCGGGCTCGGCGACCGGCCACGCCGGCTCCTCCAGGCCGTCAAGGGGCTCGAACTGCGCGAGTTGCCCGGCGCGGACGAGTGCTGCGGCTTCGGCGGCACGTTCGCCGTCAAGAACCCCGATGTCTCGGCCGCGATGGGCGCCGACAAGGTGCGCAACGCCGAGTCGACGGGCGCGGAGGTGCTGTGCGCCGCCGACAACTCCTGTCTGATGCACATCGGCGGCACGATGGCCCGGCTGGAGACGCGGATGCGGCCCGTGCACATCGCGGAGATCCTGGCCAGTACGGAAGAGGAGCCGAGCGCATGAGCGGTGGCACGTTCGTCGGTATGCCCGCGTTTCCCAAGGCGGCGCACGAGGCGGTCAACAACCCGACCCTGCGCGGCAATCTGCGCCACGCCACCCACACGATCCGCGCCAAGCGCGCGGTCGCCGTCGCCGAACTGGACGACTGGGCCGCCCTGCGCGAGGCCGGCAAGCAGATCAAGGACCACACACTCCGCCATCTCGACCGCTACCTCGTGCAGTTGGAGGAGTCGGTCACCGCGGCCGGAGGCATCGTGCACTGGGCCGCCGACGCCGACGAGGCCAACCGGATCGTCACCGAACTGGTGAAGATGACCGGGGAGAGCGAGGTCGTCAAGGTCAAGTCGATGGCCACGCAGGAGATCGGCCTCAACGAAGCCCTGGAGGCCGAGGGCATCCACGCCTACGAGACCGATCTCGCCGAGCTCATCGTGCAGTTGGGCAAGGACCGGCCCTCCCACATCCTCGTCCCGGCCATCCACCGCAACCGCGGCGAGATCCGCGACATCTTCGCGCGCGAGATGAGCGAGTGGGGCCGCCCGGCCCCGGAAGGCCTCACCGACACGCCCGCCGAACTGGCCGAGGCCGCCCGGCTGCACCTGCGCGAGAAGTTCCTGCGCGCCAAGGTCGGCATCTCCGGCGCCAATTTCATGGTCGCCGAGACCGGCACCCTGATGGTCGTGGAGTCCGAGGGCAACGGCCGGATGTGCCTGACCCTCCCCGAGACGCTGATCTCCGTCGTCGGCATCGAGAAGATCGTGCCGACCTGGCAGGACCTGGAGGTCTTCCTCCAGACCCTCCCCCGCTCCTCGACCGCCGAGCGCATGAACCCCTACACCTCGATGTGGACGGGCACGAGGGACGGCGGAGCCGGGGAAGGGGACGGCCCCCAGACCTTCCACCTGGTCCTCATCGACAACGGCCGCACCGACACGCTCGCCGACGAGGTCGGCCGCCAGGCGCTGCGCTGCATCCGCTGCTCGGCGTGTCTCAACGTCTGCCCGGTGTACGAGCGCGCGGGCGGCCACGCCTACGGCTCGGTCTACCCCGGCCCGATCGGCGCGATCCTCAGCCCCCAACTCCGGGGCACCGCAAGCGAGATCGACGCCTCGCTCCCGTACGCCTCCTCGCTCTGCGGCGCCTGCTACGAGGTCTGTCCGGTCGCCATCGACATCCCGGAGGTCCTCGTCCACCTGCGCGAACGGATCGCCGAGGGCGGTCAGGTGACGCGGGAGGGCAACAAGGTCGTCCTCAAGCCCGCCAAGGGGCACGCCGCCGAGCGGGCGGCGATGCGGGCGGCACGCTGGGCATTCAGCCACCCCGGCGCGCTGCGCACCGGCCAGCGGCTCGCCTCCCGGACGCGCCGCTTCCACCCACGCACGCTGCCCGGTCCGGGCAAGGCGTGGAGCGGCACCCGGGATCTCCCGACAGTGCCCGCGGAGCCGTTCCGCGACTGGTGGCAGCGTACGCACGGCGGAAAGGACACGGACAAGTGAGCAGTAGGGACCTGATCCTGGGGCGGGTGCGGCGCGCACTCGCCGACGTGCCGCGCGACGACACGCCGTACGAGCAGGCCATTGAGCGCGGGTATCTGCGCGAGCACGGGGAGCGGAGCGTCGCGGAGACGGTGGATCTGCTGGCGGAGAACCTCGCCGACTACCGTGCGCTGGTGCACCGCTGCGCGTCCGACGAGCTGGCCGCGACCATCGCCGGGCTGCTCGCCGGACACGGTTCGACGTCGGTGGTCCTACCGGCGGGCCTGGACGCGCAGTGGCTGGCGGCGTCGGAGGTGACGCGCGTCCCGGACCGGGCCGAGGACACCTCGGGCGAGGTGGACCGCGTCGACAGCGTCGTGAGCGCGTGCGCGCTCGCGATCGCCGAGACCGGCACCCTCGTCCTGGACGGCGGCCCGGATCAGGGGCGCCGTCGCATCACGCTGGTCCCCGATCACCACATCTGTGTCGTCCGTGTCCCCGACCAGGTCGTCTCCTCCGTCCCCCAGGCCCTGGAGCGGCTCGACCCGACCCGCCCGCTGACCTGGATCTCCGGCCCGTCGGCGACCAGCGACATCGAGCTCGACCGGGTCGAGGGGGTGCACGGTCCGCGCACCCTGGAAGTGGTGCTGGTGAGCGGGGAGTGACCTGCGCGGTTAGCGTGAGGGGATGATCCGGTTCGAACAGGTCACCAAGCGCTATCCGGACGGCACGACGGCCGTGGACGGCCTCTCGTTCGAGGTCGCGGAGGGCGAACTCGTCACGCTCGTCGGCCCGTCGGGCTGCGGCAAGACGACGACCATGATGATGGTGAACCGGCTGATCGAACCGACCTCGGGCCAGATCTTCGTGAACGGCGAGGACATCGCGACGGTCGACCCGGTGCGGCTGCGGAGGCGTATCGGGTACGTCATCCAGCAGGTGGGCCTGTTCCCGCACCGGACGATCCTCGACAACACGGCGACCGTGCCGACGCTCATCGGCTGGAAGAAGGCGAGGGCGCGCACGCGCGCCGCGGAGCTGCTCGATCTGGTGGGCCTGGACCCGAAGACGTACGGCTCGCGCTATCCGGAACAGTTGTCGGGCGGCCAGCGCCAGCGGGTCGGAGTGGCCCGGGCGCTCGCCGCCGATCCGCCCGTGCTGCTGATGGACGAGCCCTTCGGGGCCGTCGACCCGGTGGTCCGGGAACAGTTGCAGGACGAGTTCCTGCGCATGCAGGAGGCCGTGCGCAAGACGGTACTGCTGGTCACGCACGACATCGAGGAGGCCGTACGGCTCGGCGACCGCATCGCGGTGTACGGGCAGGGCCGCATCGAGCAGTTCGACACGCCGGGGGCCGTCCTCGGCACCCCGGCCACCGCCTACGTCGCCGAGTTCGTCGGCGCCGACCGCGGGCTGAAGCGGCTGTCGGTCACCGAGATCGAGCCCGACGACCTGGAACAGCCGCCCGTCGCCCGCCTGGACGAGCCCGCCGGGACGGCGGTCGACCGCTTGCACGCGCAGGGCGCGCGATGGGCGGTCGTCCTGGACGCGGAGGGTGATCTGCACGGGTGGGCGGGCGTCGACGAGTTGGCGGCGGGTGGGTCCGTCGGCGACCGAGCGCATCGAATGAACTCATGGGTCCCGGTGGGCGCCCCGCTGAAGCAGGCCTTCGGTGTGATGCTCCAGCACGACGCGGGCTGGGTCGCGGTACTGGACGGGGCCCGCTTCCTCGGCGTACTCACCCCGGCGAAACTGCACGAGGCGCTGCGGCGGTCGGTGGACGCGGATGCGCGGGGGGTGCGGCGGGGGCAGGTGTCGTTCGACTCGATCTCCGATGCGTGAGCGCTCCGCTGGGTTGGGCGGCGGATGCGGGTTGTTCGACGCTGCGGGTCCGATGGGGCCGGGCGCGCAGTACCCCGCGCCCCTTTGGGACGCGCGCCCGTCACGTGAGGCGTACCTCGGGGGTCAGGCACCAGTCGAGGGCAGACGGCCAGGGGCCGTAGCCCGCGTCGAGGTCCAGGTGGGCGCCGCCGGGGATGACGTCGGTGTCGAGGTCGAGAGGTACGCCGTACTCCTTGGCCGCGCCGCCCGGACAGTACGGGTCGTCGTCGGCGGCCACGAGCCGGGTCACGGGGGCGGCGGTGCGCAGGTGCGCGGCGGTGGCGCCGGAACCGGCGAACCCGGTGATGTCCTCGTAGCCGGCCATGACCTCGTCGGACGGCGGTGCGACGAGAAGGACCCGGTCGGCGCGGGCCCGGCCGCGGGCCGCCGCGTGCAGCCACAGCGGGACGGCGAGGCTGTGGCAGACGACCACCCGTTCGTGCTCGTGCCCGAGGGAGTCGAGGTGTGCGTGGAGCCGGTCGAGCCACACCGCCAGGTCCGGGTGGTCGGGGTCCGGGAGCTGCGGGTAGGTGACGGCGTGGCCGCGGGCGGTCAGCTCGTTCGCCAGCCAGTGCTCCCAGTGGTCCACGGGGCGGTGGTTCTGCCAGCCGTGCAGGATGAGGAAGGAACGCGAGTTCGAAGTCACCCTTCATTATCGGCCAGGAGGGGCCGGGTTCAGGGCAGGGCGTTCTGCAGGTCGACGAGCACGGCGTGTGCCGGCTCGGCCGCTCCGGTGCCGGCGCCTGTGGCAGCCCCCGTGGCCGCGCCGGCCGCCACCGATGCGAGTACGGCCCTGATCCGACCCAGCAGACCGCGCAGGCGTCCCATGTCCGGCTGCGACCGGGCGGCCTCCGCCAGAGCGGCCTGCGCGTCCTGGCGCACGGCCGTCTCGTCCTCGGCGGCCAGGCCGGGCGTCTCCGGCGCCGCGAGCACCGACCGCACGGCCTCGGCGAGCCGGGCGCTCGTCCCCTCGTCGGCCGTCACGTACTGATGCCGGGTGACGAGGTGACCGCCGATCGCGATCTGGCTGCCGTGAATGGGCCCGTGGAACTGGGCACCGCCCGAACTCGTCAACGTACGCCTCCTGAACCGGAGTTCCCCTTCGCCGCGTTGGGGAGGACGGCATCCAGGCGAGCGGCCAGGGCCGACAGACGGGCTGTGAGTGGGGAGCCGCCGGGTTGCCGGGCCAGGCAGGCGAGGATGTCCTCGACGGCCCCGCGGACACGTGCCTCGTTGACCGGGGGGCGGGCCAGCTCCACCTTGATCACCGCTGCGGCCTGCCGAATCACGTACTGCGCGTAGAGGTCCAGCCTCAGCCGATCGACTTCGACCCGCAGAGTTTCCACCACCTGTACCGGGTCGGCACGACGCGCCGGCCGGAACTGCGCCCGGTAGAACTGCTCGGGCCGTACGTCGGTCCGATTCTGGGTCACATTCCCTTGGGAGTTGATCGCCACCTGGCTGCCGGTGATCGGGCCGAAGACATAGACCAACGGAGTCGTCGGCTCGTCGGGATGCAGGGGGCTGATCTGCTCGGGACTCGGCTCACGGGCCAGGCGCAGCAAGGACTCGTAGTCGCGGTAGTCGATGAGCGGGGGCCCGGTGGTGCGCAGCGCCTCATACAAACCCTCGGCAGTGCCTGAGGGCTCGATGAACCTGGAGCCCACTTCAGGAGACACAGCCGACGTCTGTGCCGACTCAGCCGTCGGCGGCTCACGATGCGGCGTCCTTGCCGATACCTCAGCCTCAGGCGCCCGCCGGCTGCTGATCGACTCCCCCGCCTCAGGCACGGTCTCCCTCGCGGGCTGGGACCGAATGCTGGAGTCACGGCGCTCGTCCTCGTACCGGAATCCCGCACTGGCCATGTGAACCCCCCGTGGCAAAGCCCCTACTTGAAGGGTAGCGAGCCAAAGGCAAGGAGGAAGGCCTCATCCAGCATCGGAACACCGCAATCTGGCCACTCCCGCACACGTATGTCTCTCCGATGCGAGGGCACCCGTTCCGCGGGAGGTCCACATGAACGCAAGTGCGACGGCACGGACCGGACGCATCAAGGCTCGACGCGCGGCGAGGGGCTCGGGGGTGGAGTACGCCGCCCGGGCGGGGCTGACCGCACGGGGCGTGATCTACCTGCTGGTCGGTGTGCTGGCGCTGCGGATCGCCTTCGGGGACGGGAAGAGCCAGGCGGACCGCAACGGCGCCGTCGCGGAGATCGCGCAGCAGCCCTTCGGCGCGGTGCTGCTGTGGGCGCTGGGTGTCGGCCTCGTCGGCATGGCGCTGTGGCGGCTGTCCGAGGCGTGCTTCGGTTCCGCCGGAGCGGACGGCCGGGCGGCGAAGAAGCGGCTGCTGTCGGCCGTGCGGTTCGTGTTCTACGCGTTCGTCGCCTACTCGGTGCTCTCGTTCGCGGCGGGCTCGGGCAGTGGTGGACAGGGTTCGAGCGACCGGCAGTCGCGGGATGTGACGGCCAAGGTGCTGGATCTGCCGGCGGGGCAGTGGATCGTCGGCGCCGCCGGAGTCGGCATCGTCGTGGCGGGTCTGCTGATCGGCGGGCGGGCCGTGTTGCGCAAGTACCACAAGAAGCTGAAGCTCGGTCAGATGTCGGCGCGCACGCGACGGCTGGTGGATGTGACCGGCGTGGGCGGCGGCGCGGCGCGCGGGCTGGTGTTCGCCGCGGCGGGCTGCTTCGCCGTGCGCGCGGCGATCGACTACGAACCCGACCGGGCTAAGGGGCTGGACGACACGATCCGCTCGTTCGCCCACACCCCGGCGGGACCGTGGCTGCTGGTGTGCGTCGCCGCCGGACTCGTACTGTTCGGCCTGTTCTCCTTCGCGATGGCGCGCTGGCGCCGGGTCTGACGGCATCCGAGGGCGTCACTTCAGCAGGCCCTTGTCCTCCAGATAGGTCCGCGCCACGTCCTCGGGCAGCCGTCGCCAACTGTCCACCTGCTGGTTCATCGATGCGAGGTCCGCGGTGGTGAGCACGTCGTTGAGCTTGCCGAGTGCCTTGGTGACGCCCTCGCCGCCGGCGCGCGAGCGGTTGACGACGGGCACGATGTAGTCGGCGTTCTGCAGATGTTTGTCGTCTGCGAGGAGGACAAGACCGAACTCGTCGAGCGTCGCGTCCGTCGTCGTGGTCAGGACCATCTGGTCCTGACCACTCTGCACGGCCCGCTTCGCCTGGGTGGTGCCCACCCCCTTCGGGTCGACGCCGGTGATGTCGATGCCGTACGTCTTCTTCAACCCGGGCTCGCAGTAAGGCCGTTGGACGCACTCGTCGCCCGCCGCGAGCCGTACCGGAAGACGGGACACGCCGAGGTCGCTGAGCGTCTTCAGGTGATGCTGTCCGGCGTACGCCGCCGTCACCGCGAAGGCGTTCTGGTCGACGGCCCTGCCCGGGTCGAGGACGGTGAGGCCCCGCGGTGTGGCGAGCGACCGGAGCGCCTTCATCGTGGTGGCGAGGTCGGGTGAGCCGACGGGTGACGCGCCCGCACCGTGGGTCTTGGCGTTCAGCCAGTCCGCGAAGGTGGCCGCGTACTCCGGTACGACGTCGATCTGACCGGATTCCAGGGCGGGTTCGTAGAGTTCGCGGTTGGCGACCGTCAGCATGGAGGTCTTGTATCCGGCCTGGCCGAGCAGCAGCGCGTACATCTGGGCCAGCAGGTCGCTCTCGGTGAACCCCGCCGAGCCGATGGTCAGGTGCTTGCTGTCGCCGGGCGGCGCGGTGACCGCACCGCGGTTCTCCAGGGACGGGCCGGTGCCGCAGCCGGTCAGCAGGACCAGGCCCAGCAGGGCGCCGCCTCGCCTCATCGGGCGCCCCTCGCCCAGCGAGGTGCCAGCCGTTCGGCGATCTCGAAGATCCCCTCGACGATCAGGGCGAAGACGGCGACGAGGATCGCGCCGGCGACGACCTGCGGGGTGCTCGCCAGGTTGAAGCCCGCGGTGATGATCCGGCCGAGTCCGCCGCCGCCCGCGAGCGCGGCGATCGTGGCGGTCGCGACGAGTTGGACCGCGGCGATCCGTACGCCGTTCATGACCATCGGGAGCGAAAGGGGCAGCTCCACGTGAAGCAGCATCTGTCGCCCGGTCATCCCCATCCCTCGCGCCGAGCGCACCACGCTCCGGTCGACCTCGCGCATCCCGACGTAGGCGTTGGTGAGCAACGGTGGTACGGCGAAGAGGACCAGCGCGACGACGGTCGGACCCTCGCCCCACTTGCCGAGCGGGGTGAGCAGCAGGAGGACCAGCACCGCGAAGGTGGGGACGGCGCGGCCGATGTTGGAGATGTTGACGGCGAGCGCGCCGCCCTTGCCCAGGTGGCCCAGGACGAGGGCGACGGGCAGCGCGATGAGGCAACTGATGACGAGGCAGACGACGGTCAGGACGAGGTGCTGGGCGAGGCGGTGCCAGACGCCGTCGTCCCCGGACCAGTGCGCGGGGTCGCCGAGCCAGTCCCAGGCCCCGGTCAGGGTGCTCACCCGCGGGCCGCCCGGGTCCAGGGGGTGATGAGCCGCTGCACCGCGAGCAGGAGGAGGTCCGCGGCGACGGCGATGACGACGCAGAGTACGGACGCGGTGAGGACCTGCGCCTTGAAGTAGGTGTTCATGCCCGCGTAGATGAGGTTGCCGAGTCCCCCGAAACCGACGATCGCGCCGACCGTCACCAGTGAGACGGCCGAGACGGTGGCAATGCGCAGTCCGGCCATCGACGCGGGCACCGCCAGCGGCAGTTCCACGGTGAGCAGGAGGCGGATGGGCCCGTATCCCATGCCGCGGGCGGCCTGCCGGGTCTCCTCGGGGACGGCGCGCAGGCCCGCGAGGATGTTCCGGACGAGGAGGGTCAGCGAGTAGAGGACGAGTCCGGAGACGACCAGCGTGGCCGACAGCCCGTACACGGGCAGGAGCAGCGAGAACATCGCCAGGGACGGGATGGTGTAGAGGATCGTGGTCACCGCGAGGACGGGTCCGGCCGCCCAGCCCCAGCGACGGGCGAGGACGGCCAGCGGCACCGCGATGACGAGTCCGACGAGTACGGAGACCGCCGTGAGCTGGAGGTGCTGGACGACCGCGTCCAGGAGGATCTGGCGGCGCGTGCTCAGATACTCACCGCAGATCCACTCGTTGCGGGCGAGACAGTCGTCCGGGGGCGCGGTCACGCGTCCATTCCACCGGGGGCGGGCGGGAGTCGGCGCGTTCTGGTGACCCGTACGGGGTGTCACTGGGTACACCCCGCGATACGGGTTCTGCGCCCCCTGTGGGTCGAGCGTTCGCTCCGTAGCGTCGTGAGCGAGGCACAGGGCGTGCCGGACGGAGAGTGATGACGATGTTTCGCCGCACCTCGCGACGTACGAACGAATCGGAACCGGCCCAGGAGGCGCTGCGGCTGGTCAAGGTCGCGAAGACCTACGGCGCCGGGCAGAGCGCCGTGACCGCGCTGGACGGGGTGAGCCTCGGCCTGGCGCGCGGCAGCTTCACCGCGGTCATGGGGCCCTCGGGGTCCGGCAAGTCCACGCTGCTGCGGTGCGCGGCCGGGCTGGAGCGGCCCGACAGCGGCGTCGTGCGGGTCGACGGAGTGGAGCTGACGGGCGGCGGTGAGGCCGAGTTGACGAAGTTCCGGCGCGGCCGGATCGGTTTCGTCTTCCAGCAGTACAACCTGCTTCCGACGCTCACCGTCGCCCAGAACACGATCCTGCCGCTGAAGCTCGCCGGGCGGCGCGTCGACCGGGCCGGGGCGCGGGGGGTCCTGACGGCGGTCGGTCTGGGCGACCGGCTCGGCAGCCTCCCGGACCAGCTCTCCGGCGGGCAGCAGCAGCGGGCGGCGATCGCCCGGGCGTTGGTCGCCGAGCCTCGGGTGATCTTCGCGGACGAGCCGACCGGCGCGCTCGACAGCCGCAGCGCACGGGATGTGCTGCGGCTGCTTCAGGAGGCGGTACGGGTGCACGGCAGGACCGTCGTCATGGTGACGCACGACCCCCTCGCCGCCTCGTACGCCGACGCGGTCGTGTTCCTCGCGGACGGGCGGATGGCCGGCCATCTGCACACGCCGACGGCGGACGCCGTGGCCGAGCGCCTGGCACACCTCGGCGACGACGCGAGGGTGGGGGTGTGAGCCGTGTTCGCTCTGGCCCTGCGTTCCCTCCGGCAGCGCCCCGGGCGCGCCACGGCGACCCTGCTGTCCGCCTTCCTCGGCGCGGCGATCGTCATGACCTTCGACTCCCTGCACGACACGGCGGCGCAGCCGGGCGTGGACTCCGTGAGCGCGGGTTCGCTGTCCACCGCGGCTAGCGTCGTCGGCGGCTACGGCACGCTGCTGGTGTTCTTCGCGGTCGCCTCGACCCTGACGGTGAACGTTCGTCAGCGCGGCGCCGAGATGGAGCTGCTCAGGTGCTCCGGGGCAACTCCCGCACAGATCGGGCGGATGGTCGTGGGGGAGGCGGTGGCGATCGCCGTGGTGGGCGCGGTACTCGCGATCGGTCCGGCGATGCTCGGCGGACGCGCCCTGCTGGGCGTCTTCCAGGACAGCGGCCAGGTGGCCCGGTCCGTCGACTACTCCTTCGGTCCCGTCGCCCTCGGGTCGGGCATCGGCATCACGGTGCCGGCCGCTGCGGGCGCGGCGTTGCTCGCGGTGCGGCGGATGACGCTCCGCCGTCGCCCCAGGAGTCGGGCACGGACGTTCCTCGCGTACACGGCTCTGCTCGTCGGCGGTGCGGCGGTCTGTTCCACCTTCGCGTTCTCGGCCGAGGACGCCGCGCTGATGGCGCCTCCCGCGTACGGGGCGATCCTGCTGTCCGTGGGGTGCGCGCTGCTGGCGCCGCGGCTGCTGGAGGGCCTGCTCGACCGGCTGCCCCTGGCGGGCCCGAGCGGGTATCTGGCCGTACGGAACCTGCGTCGGCGTGCCGCGGAGATGTCAGGTGTCCTGATGCCGCTGATCCTCTTCACCTGCATGGCGTCCGCGACGCTGACCATGCAGGCGGTCGAGAGTGACGCGATCAAGGCCTCCGGTGTTCCGAAGTCGGTCGATGCGAAGAACCTCGAGACGCTCAACCTCACGGTCGTCGGCGTCATCGTGGTCTTCTGCTGCGTCATGCTGATCAACTCCCTGTACGCGGCGACGACTTACCGCAGCCGGGAGTTCGGGCAGCAGCGGCTGGCGGGTGCCACGCCGGGGCAGGTGCTCGGGGTGGTCGGCACCGAGGGACTGATCCTGACGGTGACGGGCGTCTTCTTAGGCACCCTGGCCGGGCTCTCCGGGGTCCTCGCGTTCAGCGCCGTGCGCACGGACTCCCCGTGGCCGGGCCAGGGACCTGGCATCTGGCTCGCCGTCGTCGCGGTCGCGGCGGCGGTGACCCTGGGGACCGCGCTGTTCACGGCCCGCCGCATCCTGCGGACGCCGGCCGTGGCGGCGGTGACCCTGGTCGCGTGAGCGGGCGGCGGACGGTGGGGGCGGTGCACTCGAAGGACGACGGTTTCCGCCGCCAGGATCCCGGCGCCGGAGGGGACGATGACGTCAGACGCCTGTTCGGGAAGCGCCGAACCGTGCGAGGCCCCGCAGGAGCCGGCCTCCCCCTCCGACACCCCGGGCCGGATCGTCGAGCTCCGGGAAGAGGTCGACCAGCTGAAGGAAGCCGTCACCTCGCACGCCACGGTGGACCAGGCCATCGGCATGATGGCCGCCCGCGGCCGGGTGTCGCCCGACCAGGGCTGGACCGTCCTACGGGAAGTCTCACAGCATACGAACATCAAGCTGCGCACTGTCGCGGAAATGATTCTCGTCCGGGGGCGGCACCGAGATCTGCCGCCCGACATTCGCGTGGCCCTGGAGGACACGCTCGACAAGTACGGGCCCGCGCGAATCCCCGACAGTCCCCCGCCCCGTAGCCGCGGAATTTGTTTGGATCTGATCCACCCAGGTAGTTCAGAGAGAGGTGGCCCGCTGGCCAACCGCTCCCGGGAGGGTTCGGCAGTGAGCTCGCCTCCGACCGCCCGGACGGGGCAACCCCCCGGGCGGTCGGGTGTTGCCCACCGGCCACAACCGCCCGGACAGGCCCTGAGGCCTGTCCGGCGGAAGCCGCCTGCCGCGAACGGTCAGCCGGACATTACGGTGAGACACGCAGACCTCCTTGCGGTGCAGTCATGGACAGCTCCACCACACCGGAGGTCTTCGCCATGATCAAGCCGGCCAGTGTCAACAACGCTCGTGATCAATACGCCTAGGTCCTGTCGTCAAATTCCCGTCGTCCGCCCGGAGGGCGGGCCCTGCGGCGTCAGGTGCGTGCTCTCGGCGTGCCGGGCACAGGCCCT
>NZ_JBEYFS010000065.1:0-53751 GCF_040634475.1 Streptomyces sp. NPDC007095 | reverse complement strand
CCACCGGATATGGAGACTTCCGTCCCACCAGGACACCCTTCCTCGGACCTACAAGATCCATTGTCAGAGTGTCCACACCACAGGGGTCGCCTCAGCAGGCACCATCACCAAGCGCAAGGACGGCCGCTTTCAGTGCGCGGTCTACGTGCTCCAGCCGGACGGCACTCGAGCACGCAAGTTCGCCTACGGCAAGACGTGGGCAGAGTGCGACGCCAAACGCCGGGAGCTGCTCGCCAAGGTCGACCAGGGCGTGCCCGTGCCCACCCGGTCGGCCAAGCTCGCCGAGTGGCTGCCCTACTGGCTGGAGAACGTCATCAAGCCTCGGCGGAAGCGGACCACGTACGCCAAGTACGAGTTCCACGTCCGGCTCTACCTGGTGCCCATGCTCGGGACGAAGAAGCTGGAGTCACTGAGCGTCGCTGACGTCCGCCGCTTCCTTGCCCGGCTGGAACAGCAGACCACCGCGGCTACTGCGAAGGAGACCCACAAGGTTCTCCGCACAGCGCTCTCGGCAGCGTGCCGCGAGGAGCTGATCGCCAGGAACGTCGTCACCCTCGTCGACGCGCCTCGGGTCGAGTCCCGCAGCCTCGATCCCTGGAGTCTGGACGAGACGCTCGACTTCCTCACCGCGGCTCGGACTGATCCGCTCTACCCCGCGTTCGTGCTCTCCATCGCGCTCGGTCTCCGTCGTGGGGAGGTCATCGGACTCCGGTGGCAGGACGTCGACCTCGACAAGCGCGAGATCAGGATCCGCAAGCAGCGGCAACGGGTCGGAGGGGAGGCATACGAGGACGATCCCAAGGGCCGACGTCGTAGGCAGGTCCTGCCACTGCCGGCCATCTGCGTGGCGCCTCTGAGGTACCAGCGCATGCGGCAAACGGCGATGCGTGAGCGTGCGGGTGATCGCTGGGAAGAGAGTGGCCACGTCTTCACCACGCGAACGGGGCGACCGATCGAGCCGCGCAACGTCTACCGCTCCTTCACCCGGGTCGCCAAGAACGCGGACCTACGGGTCATCCGACTGCATGATGCCCGGCACGGCTGCGCGACCCTGCTCACCGCGGCTGGCGTGGCGCCACGCGTCGTGATGGAGATCTTGGGGCACAGCCAGATCGCCGTCACGATGAACGTCTACGCCCACGTGGTCCAGGACACGCAGCGCGAGGCGGTCAGCCACATGGACCGGCTGCTCACGAGGCGCCTACAGCGCGAGTAGTCCCGGCGCTGATGTCAGATCCGGATGTCAAAGACCCCCAGCCATGATCGGCTGGGGGTCTTTTGCCTGGTGGGCGCGGACGGTTTCGAACCGCCGACATCCGCCTTGTAAGCCCGGTGGTTGGCCCCCTCAAAGACGCGCAGGTCATAGAGCAGATGGGGAGTGTCGAGCTGGGCGGGGTACCGCGACCGATGCATACCGCTGTTGACCGTGACTGACCGACCAATGTGGCACGGATGTGGCACGTCTGTTGATTGCCGTATGCAGCGGCGCGACCGCTGAGCTTCTGACATGGCTATCCCCAGTGGCCTGGGAACATGGTGCGATGAACATCGAGTGGGAGCTTCGTGGGCTGCTTGCCTCGCTGGCTCGGGAAGAAGGAGTCTTCGGCCGCGTCTCGCCTGAGGCTCAGGGTTCAGTGGAGGAGCAGATCCGGACTCTCGTTGTCGAGGCCGAACAGGATTGGGAGCAGTACGCTGCGCCCGGGGCGACTGGCCCCGACTCGCCGGCCGAGGTGGCTGAAGCGCTCATCGAGGTCGACTCCAAATATGCGACGGACCTTATGGCGTACCTCGCAGCGGATGACCTGGTGTTCCCCGGCAGTCCACGACGTGATCGCGTCCATGCACATCGGGCAGCAGTCCGCCTGGTCGAACTCCTTGGCTACGGATCCGCCTGGCACACGAACATCAGCGATCTCTCGGAGCAAGTACGCGCCTGGAGTTCTGTCACTCGCTATACCTTCGACGGCGTGGTCGCTGGCACTGGCCACGGCTTCACCGTGGTGCTGCTACAGGTCGGCGAAGACTGACCCTCGCCTTGTAAGTTCGATCGCAGCGCGGTGCCGTGTGCCAGAACGGGACCCGCTGGTCGCTCGCCGATCCGTCTGCGACCGCCCCGGTGCACCATCGTTCGCCGCCGTTGATGTCAACTGGTGATGTCAGCCCGACTGGCTATGCACTGACACTCAACTCCCTTGCCCGTTGCCGGGCTTGGAATCTCACTTCCGTGAGCCGACCGTGGAACGGGTTGTGGCGGTTCTGGTCGAGGTTCAGAGGCAGGTCGAGTTGAGAGATGAGCTCTGACTCCATGGTCCACGGTTCGTCACGCTCGATCCAGCACACTCGGGCGTTCTCTGCCATCCACTGACTGAGGGTGGCTTCCCCGGCCTTGCCGAAGGTCATGCGCTTCCCGCTGCCTACGCGGCGCAACTCGATCCCGAGCAGGCAACCGAGCGTGAGGCGAAGCGTTGATCCGGCCGCATTGCCCCGGTAGTGATACCGCACGCGCTTACACAGGTTCTGCGTGCTGATCCGGTTCGCCATGTACCGCGGGGCTATGCCGACGTAGAGCAGGCGCCCGGCATCGAGGTCCGGGCAGGGAGCCTTCTCGAAGTGCCATCCGTAGACCCCGGCCGCCGCCGGCACCGGGCTGGGACGCACCAAGACCTCCTGCGCCGACCACAGCCGATCCGGTTCAGTGAGAGCAGCATGGACCACGGAGCCTCCAAGGTCGGTGGGCTGATTGCCGCAGGCTACTGGCTGACCACACTGGTCCGCCGAGGGTGCCATCGTCGAGAGCTGCACCGGCCTAGTTCGGCGATCACGCTCCTCCGCTGGGCCAGCCGCGGCCTTGCCGTGATAATGCTCGGGTGAAAGAAGAGTCGCCCGTACCGACGCCCGTCATCCTCGGCATAGACGACCTCCGGCCGCTGCCCTGGACCACGCGGATCGCGCGCAGCAGCGACGAAGGTATCAAGCTCCTGCAAGAGCACCGCGACAGATTCATCGACGAACTCTGGCTCGACCATGACCTCGGCGGCGACGACAGTATCTTGCCCGTGGTGACCCTCATGGAAGAAGCCGCTTTCAACGGGCGGCCCTTCCGAATCGGCACGGTCTTCGTACACAGCGCCAACCCCATTGGCGCCGAGACCGTCGTCCGGTCGCTCACACGCTGGGACTACCAGGTCCGGCGAGCGACGGTCTAGGAATCTGATTTTGAGGTCTGGCCTCATCCTTATCAGGTCAATCACGGGGGACCGTCAAGGTCGGCGAACCGGGCCTGCGCCTCGGCCGATCGTCCACTGAGGTCCGGCGTCGACCGCTGCTGTTCGCGCTTGTTGGTGTCAGCCGCTGGTGTCAGCCACCGCACGCAGGCTTGACAGCGCATGCGGCTCTACTCCTCGGCGGAAAGAACTACGTCAGCAGCGCGCGCGTACCCCTTCGGATCGTCCACTGCCACCCGCACTCGCCATCGTTGCGGTCCCCCGATGTGCTTGACGAATCGGCTCTCTCCGAGCACGTCCCCGATCACGAACCGCCGGTCTGCCAAGTAGAGCGACCCGTCAAAGACCGTGGTGAACGACGGATCAGAGGCAATGCCATCGCCGTAGTCCTGGAACAGCCGCACCTTGATCAGAACCGTCTGTGCCTGTACACGAACAATGACGTGAGTATCGGAAGACGCGGCGGGGGCGCCCCGCAACTCCAGGTCTTCCCGAATCCAGTCTGGGGACCCCAAGGCCATGATCGGATGGTTGACGTACAAGTCCACTCCCGCTATCTGCACGGTCCCACCCTTCTGTCAGCCCTGGGCCTGCCGACATACTCGCGTACACCCGGCATCCAACCGGCACCCCCACTACCTATCCCAGCTCCCATCCCGTCCGCCGTCGACCCACACACCGTGGAGCGGGCGTGGTTCATGGCGTCCAGGTGGAGCGCGCCACTGTACGAACGACCTGGACGCCATGGGCCGCGTCTGCTCGGCTCTGCCTGGGTCGGCGGTGGTCGGGATGGGAGCTCCCCGCGCACGCCACCACGTGCCCGCGGTCGGCGACGGTGCCCCCTCCATCCCGGTGCCGGCCGATCCCCCGCCGGAGGCGGACTACCTCGCTCGCCTCCGCGAGCTTGGGCAAGGAACCCCCGGCTTCTTGCCTCAGTAACAGAGGTGCGGCCTACGGCCGCGCAAACCTTGGCAGCTCGCTGCGCTCGCGCGCGACGGCGTTCGGGAGCTCCCGCCCGCCGCGTGCTTCCGGGCCGACTCGGACCTGGCGTGCCCGACGGGTCGGCACAGTCCCTGCGACTCTCCCGGCTGCGCTCGCGAGGGAGCGCCCCGCAGCGCGTGGCTGCGGGGTGCCGATCGCAACAGGCCCTAGTGGGGTTTAGTCGACTGTCTGCCCGTCGTACATACCGCCCCTGCAGGTCGGGAGCACGGGCGTCGACCGATCGATCGTTCCGCCGCCGTCCGTGCACTCACCCGGGGTGACGCTGCTGGCGGTGGCGGTGGCGGCGCCTGTGAGGCCGAGTCCGGCGAGGGCTGCCGTGGCGATGACGGCGGCGAGGATTCGTCGAATGCGCATTTGGTTTCCCTTTCACGGATTGCCTCGGTTGGGGCACTAGTCAGCTTGATCTTCACCCATATGGGTGGCACGTCATGTTGGGCCATTCGGGTGACAGTGCTGTCAGGTGCGGGGTCGGTGACGTGACCCGTCGGACAGGCCCTGGAACGAAGAGACCACCCCGGCCGGATGGGTGGTCTCTTCGTTGTTCCGGAGGGGCAGCGTCCGCAACCATCGTCTTAGCCGTGGGCCGCTCTATGCGGTGATCGACTCATGGCCACCGGCCCTATCCACCAGTGGGCGCGCGTCGGCGCAGCGCGGGCGGAGCGGGCCGGAGGCAGGAGCGGCGCCCGCGGCGGAGCCGGGAAGCGCGCCCGGCGGAGCGGAGCGCAGCCGGGGCTTGATGAAGTAGGGAAAGTTCTACCGCACCCACATACGGATATCCGTACCTGGTCCAGACTCCGTACGTGGTCGCTACCCTGGAACGGACCAGCATCACAGGACGCAGGGAGTGTGCTCACCGGATGGGACCGAAGTCGGAGCGGGTCTACCTCACGATTCGCGAGTGGATCTCAACGGGCAAGTACCAGCCTGGCTCCAAGCTCCCGTCTGAGCGGACCCTGTCGGAAGAGCTGAGCATCGGCCGTACGGCACTTCGTCAGGTGCTCGCCAAGCTCATCGCCGAGGGCGCCATCGAGGTGCACGGCCGTAGCTCGTACCGCGTGCCGGACCGGTCCGTGAGCACTGAGACGCCAACAGACGTGGAGCCGTGGCAGATTCACGGTGAGCGGACCGTGTACGACAACCGTTGGGTGAAGCTCAGTCTCGTGGACGTCGAACCGCCCGGCGTCGAACGCTTCGAGCATCACGTCGTGCGGCTTCATCACGTCGCCATCGCCGCTGTCCTCGACGACCAGGACCGCGTGCTGATGCTCTGGCGCTACCGCTTCGTCCCCGACTCGTTCGGCTGGGAGCTGCCCGGCGGGATCGTCGACGAGGGAGAAGACCCGGCTCAGACCGCGCTGCGGGAAGTCGAGGAAGAGACCGGCTGGCGGCCGGACGCCCTGGAGCACGTGGTCACCTATCAGCCCATGGTCGGCATGGTCGACTCGCCTCACGAGATCTACGTCGGTCAGGGCGCGAAGCTCGTCGGAGAACCGACCGACCTCGAAGAAGCGGGGCACGTCGCCTGGGTGCCTCTCGCGGACATTCCCGGGCTGATGGCCCGCGGTGAGCTCATGGGCTCGGGGACGCTCGTGGCTCTCCTGCACGTGCTCGCCTCACGGGGTGCTGGAGCCGCGCCTACAACCGCTGCGTGAGCTGCTCGATCCGGCGACGATGACGCACTGACCCGGTACGGCTCGCCAGCAGTCGGGCCTGCCGCAGGTGCTCGTGCGCCTGGTCGTATTCGCCGCGCGCCATGTGCGCCTGGGCGAGATCACACCGCAGTCCCGCCGACGCTCGTATGAAGGTGGGGTCTGCGGAATCAAGGGCGTCGTACAGGCTCGTCACCGCTTCGTCGTCGCCTATCAGAGCGAGTGCGTTACCGCGCCACCTGCTGAGGTGCCCCTCGTTCAAGAAGATGCTCAGCATGTCCGCGTCTCGGGCCTCCTCCCCCGGCGGCAGGTGTCGCATCGCGTTTTCCAGCGCCCGCCGGCAGTCGTCCGGCAACCCCGCCCGGGCGCAGATCTCGGCTTCGGCCGCGTACAACCAGGCCATGAGTCGCGGGGACATCGCCTTGCCACCGACGCGTTGGGCATCCCGTATCAGCTGGACCGCGACGGAGGCCCGGCCCGCGTCGCACAGCACATACGCCTGCTCGGCCGTGGCGTGCGCGAGGTACATCGGCTCGTCAGCCTCCTGTGCCGCTCGCTTGCCCAACTCATAGTGCCGCCAGGCTCGTTCCACGGCGCCCACATCAAGTGCCTGCCATGCGGCCAGCGTTGCAGCCCCCGCCAACGCGAGGGCGACCGGGCGCCGGGTCTCCGGAAGTACGGCGAAGGTGAGCGCGTCCTCGAGCTTCGCCAGGTGCCCCGTCATCGGGTCGACAAGGCTCGCGGCGCCCATCTGCCGGTCCATGGTCCTGAACAGTTCCGTCTGATCCATGAACGTCGTCACCATGGTGAGGCTGACGCTGCGGGCGGCGTCGATCCGGCTTATGAGTTCGTCGTATCCGTCAGCCACTACAGGCACGGCCAACGCCTCGGCCCTGCCATGCAGTTCGTCGTCCGTGATGCCGAGAAGAGCGCGCAGGATCTTCGCGTAGCGAGCTGAGATCGAACGGCGGCCGTTCTCCCACTCCGAGACGTAGACGCGCAGGCTGGCCGTGGACGCGACGGTGAGCATGTGCTGATGCGCATGACGTTCGATCTCTCGAACTAACCGCTCCTGCGACCACTCTCGTGCACTCCGCGCTGCCTTGAGTCCGTTCGTCACGTCGCCTCGCCCTGCCTGTGGTTGCCAAGCCCTAATAGCAGCATGCCTCACATCCGCGCAGGTCGGCAGGGGTTAACGAGCCGGGTGTTAACCCCTGTTGGCTACCGGGGCGTTGGCAGAAACGGTTCCCTAGAAACGTCACAGGAAGGCGAGTTGAAGAGCCGGACCGACGACAACGCTTGACATCTGGTGCGCACCAGATGCAACCTACTGGTGCGCACCAGATTGAAGCGCAAACGCCCGCGGCTTTGCTGCAGGCCACCCGTCAACGCACAGGAGCGGCGACCCACCGCCAAGCAAGTACGCCGCTCCCGCCCCTGAAAGGGAGTTCCATCATGCGTCAGATTCCCGTCGACACCAC
This sequence comes from Streptomyces sp. NPDC007095, assembly GCF_040634475.1. NCBI lineage: Bacteria > Bacillati > Actinomycetota > Actinomycetes > Kitasatosporales > Streptomycetaceae > Streptomyces > Streptomyces sp. NPDC007095. The sequence goes on along the minus strand of NZ_JBEYFS010000065.1, from coordinate 46,395 downwards.
CAACGCGACCGTGATGGTCGCCAAGGCTCCGCAGCCGAAGGTCAAGGACCGCCGTACCGGTGAGATCGCCCTCGACAAGGACGGCGTGACCCTGATGACGGTGGAGGTCATGTTCTCCACGCCGGACGAGGTAGAGATTCTCAAGCTCACCGTTCCGCAGCCCGGCGTCTCCGAGGACTTGGCCATGGGGACCCCGGTGGCCCTGACGGGTCTGGTCGCCTCGGCGTGGGAGAACGAGTTCAACGGGCAGAAGCGGCACGGGATCGCGTTCCGCGCGGTCGCGGTCACCTCGCTCGCCGCCGCTGGCTCGACGTCGAAGGCGGCCTGATCATGACCGCGTTAACGGTCGCCCTGGTGCTGGTCGTCGCCTCCTCAGTGATCCTGCGGTGGCGGCGCCCCGCCTGGTACTGGCTGGCCTTCGGTGCCGCCTTCGCCGCCCTGCGGGTCCTGGTCCGCTACACCTCCGTCATGGACGCCTGCGGGCTGACCGTCCCGCCTTCCCGCTGGCGCCTCACCCTCGCCCGGATCGCCAACCGGCCCGTCCCCGAGTCCCGGGCGCCTCGCATCCTGCGGATCCGTCCCACCCGGACCGGCCTGGTGCTCCGTCTCAAGCTCCGCCCCGGGCAGGACGCCTTCGACGTCTCCGCCGCCACCGACCGGCTGCGCCACTCCTTCTCCATGTACGGCGTCACCTCCCGCGAACTGCGCTCCGGCGTCGTCGAGGTGCGGATGACCGGCTATGACGTCCTCAAGCGGGTGCAGATGCCCGCCAAGACCGACACGGCGCCGATGCGGGTGCCGGTCGCCCTGCGCGAGGACGGCGCGGTGCACTACCGCGACTACCGGGCCGTCCCGCACGGGCTGACCCTCGGTGCCACCGAGTCCGGCAAGTCCGTCTACCAGCGCAACCTGGTCGCCGGGCTCGCCCCGATGAACGTCGCCCTCGTCGGCATCGACTGCAAACAGGGCGTCGAACTCTTCCCCCTCGCCCGCAGGTTCACCGCGCTCGCCGACAACCCCGACACCGCCCTCGATCTCCTCGAAGCCCTCGTCACCCACATGGAAGGCGTCTACCAGCTCATACGGGCTGAGCAGCGGATCACCGTGAACGTGCCGGACGCGGAGATCGCCGCCGACATCTGGGACCTGCCCGACCACCTGCGCCCGGTCCCGGTCGTGGTCCTGGTCGACGAGGTCGCCGAACTCGCCCTGTTCGCCACCAAGGACGAGGAGAAGCGCCGGGACCGGATCATCACCGCCCTGGTCCGCCTCGCCCAACTCGGTCGCGCCGCCGGGATCTACCTGGAGATCTGCGGGCAGCGCTTCGGCTCCGAACTCGGCAAGGGAATCACCATGCTCCGCGCCCAGCTCACCGGCCGGACCGCCCACCGCGTCAACGACGAATCCTCGGCGAACATGGCCTTCGGGGACATCTCCCCGGACGCCGTCCTCGCCGCCATCCAGATCCCCACCGAGACCCCCGGCATCGCCGTCACCGGTGACTCGTCCGGCGGCTGGGCCCGTATCCGCGCCCCGCACACCTCGCTGCGCGAGGCAGTGAACCTCTGCAACAAGCACGCCGACCGCACCCCGGACCTGCCCGCCCTCGCAGCCTTCCGGCCCGCCACCGCCGCGCTGCCCCCGGACCGGGTGCCGCTGTCCAAGACAGCCCCCGCCACCGCCTGACCCATCCCGCTTCCCCGGTCGGCGCGACCGCATCGCGCCAGGTCCCTACCCCCTCCATGCCCGAGGAAGGGAGAACACTCCATGTGCCCCGACTGCGACGACTTCGCCCGCACCGTCCTGCTGCTCGGCCAACTCGCCCTCTACGCCGACACACTCGGCGCTGACGACGACTTCATCGAGGCTGTGGGCCCGTCGCTGGCCGCGTCCCTGCCGGAGCCGCCGCCCGGCACCTTCCCGCCCGGCTACGACCCCACCGACGGCCCCGACTACCCCGGCGAGCCGTCATGAAGGCCCGGCCCGCGCTCCGCGTGGACGCCGTCCTCGTCCAGGCCGTCATCGCTGGAGCTCTGTCCTTCGCCCACCTGCACGACCTCGCCGACGCGGCCGGACAGGACGGGTGGAAGGCGTGGGCCTATCCGATCTCGGTGGACCTGCTCCTGGTCGCTGCCTGGCGACGGCTCCGCTCGGAGGGTCCGTCCCGGCTGGCCTGGTGCTGGTTCGTCATCGCGCTGTTCGCCTCGCTCGGCGCGAACGTGGCCACCGCCGGATTCCTCGACCTCGCCCACCCGCCGGCCTGGCTGCGGTTCGGCATCGCCGGATGGCCCGCCCTCGCCTTCCTCGGCGGCACCCTCCTCGCCCACTCGACCGGGGATCGGGTGCCGGTTCCGCCGGCACCCGCGCCCGAACCCGAGATCGACGTCGAACCCCTCCCCACCAATGCCCCGGAGGCCACCCCGGTCCCCGCGGCCGAGGAAGCCCCGGCTCTGCCCGCAGCCGAGCCCGCCCCAGCTCCGGCGGTCCCGGCCGCCCTGGTCGACCACGCCCGCAAGGTCGCCAACGACCACCACGCCCGCACCGGATCCCGGATCGACACCGACACCCTGCGCGCCCGCCTCGGCGTCCCGCCCCAGCTCGCCGACGCCATCGCCGCCCAACTCACCTGACCCGGAAGGACTGACCGACATGCCCGCCCGCGACCACTTCCACTCCGTCATGCGGATCGGCCCCGTGCAGATCGGCACCCACCGCGACCGCCACGGCCACACCAAACACGCCGCCGTGTGCACCAACGACCGCTGCGGCTGGTCCGCCGACTACTCCAGCCAGTCCGCCGCCCAGCTCGCCGCCCGCACCCACCGCTGCACCGCCCGCTGAGGAGACACCCCGTGCAGGTCCCGCTCTGGTTCGCCCTGATCGTCGTCGGCTGGCTCGGCATCAAGCTCATCCGCCCGCCCTGGTGGCTCATCGCCGTGCTCCTCCTCGGCGGCTACCTCCTCGCCGACAGCCTGCTCGCCCCCGCCATCGACACCGCCGTCAAGTAACCGCCCACGAAAGGAGACCCCGCCATGCTCCGCCCCAAGGTCCCGACCATGCCCCAGCCGACCGGCCTGGTCACCCCGCCCGCCTTCGTCAAGCCGACCACCGTCATCCAGCAGCACACCACGCAGACCCACGCGCCCGCCCCGGTCGTCTCCCCGGCCCCGGCTCCTGCTCGGCCGACCGTGCAGCTGACCCCCGGCGCCGTCATCGCCCTCGTCGGCAGCGGCACCGCCGTCGTCCTGGTCGTCGGCGCCGTCCTCGTCTCGATGCTCCTCGCGGTCGCCATCACCGCCGCGTCCGTGGCCGTGTGCGCGCTCGTCGTCCGCTCGCTGATCGCCTCCGAGGGCAAGCGCCGCTGACCGGCCCCCGGGCGGCCTCAACCGCCAAGTCTCCGCCGCCCGGGAGCCGTGCCCCATCCCGATCTCACAACCGGAAGGAACCCCCAGCATGACGCACCGCACCCGACCGCCGTCCCGGATCTGCCCGAACTGCGACGGCTTCGCCTCCGCCGCCATCACCCTCGGCGGCCGCGACCGGAACGGCCACCTGCGCACCATCACCGCCCACTGCCCGGCCTGCCACGGCACCGGTACCGCCCGCACCACCCGAGCACGGGAGGGCGCCCGTGCCTAACCCGCTGCTCGACCCGACCACCCTCGGCGACCTGCTGAGGGTGGCTTCGGCCGACGACTACAACCGCTGGCACGACCAGATCAAGCGCACCGGAGGATGCGCCGACCCCATCCACCTCACCGGCTGGACCCTCACCAAGGACAAGACCACCGGCCAGACCCTCCACCACTACACGACCGAGAATGAGCCCGGCGGACGGCTCCGGGTCGCCTGCGGCAACCGGCGTGCATCCCGCTGCCCGTCCTGCGCCTGGACGTACGCGGGCGACACCTACCACCTCATCCGCGCGGGCCTGGCCGGAGACGACCGCCGCGACATCCCCTCCACGGTCCGCGATCACCCCCGCGTCTTCGCCACCCTCACCGCCCCGTCCTTCGGCCCCGTCCACAACCGCCCCGACCATGGCGTCTGCCGCTGCGGCACCCACCACGTCCCCGCCGATCCGGCCCTCGGGACCGCGCTCGACCCATCCACCTACGACTACGCGGGCGCCGTCCTCTTCAACAACCACGCGGGTGACCTCTGGCAGCGCTTCACCAACCGGCTCCGCCGCGAGATCGCCGCCCGCGCGGGCCTCACGCAACGGGAGCTGAAGGAGTCGGCCCGGCTCTCTTACGGCAAGGTCGCCGAGTTCCAGAAGCGCGGCGCCCTCCACTTCCACGCCGTGATCCGCCTCGACGGACCGGACGGTCCCGACACCCCGCCCCCGTCCTGGGCGGGCGTCGGCCTGCTCACCGACGCGATCCGCGCCGCCGCCGTGCACTCCTACACCTCGGTCTCCGTCCCGGCCGCCGCCGACCAGCCCGCCCGCACCTTCCGCTGGGGCACCCAACTCGACGTCCGCCCCGTCAAGGCCTTCGGTGACGGCTCCGACATCACCGAACAGGCCGTGGCCTCCTACGTCGCCAAGTACGCCACCAAAGCCGCCGAGAACACCGGCACCCTCGACCGCCGCATCGGCGAACTCTCCGAACTCGACCGCCACGGCGTGCCCGACCACACGCGCCGCCTCATCGAGGCGTGCAAGCTCCTCGATCCGCTCTACCCCGACCGGCGTCTATGGGCCTGGGCGCACATGCTCGGATTCCGCGGCCACTTCTCCTCCAAGTCCCGCCGCTACTCCACCACCCTCGGCGAGCTGCGCCAGGCCCGCGCCGACTTCCGCGCCGCCCAGGAACGCCAAGCCCTCGGCCTGGACGACCGCGAGCCGGACACCGTCCTCGTCCTCGCCGACTGGCAGTACGCCGGACACGGCCACACCCCCGGCGAATCCGCCCTCGCCGCCACCATCGCCCGCGACCTCCAGCACAACCGTGAAACCGCCCGCGAAGCCCTACGCGACCAGTCCGCCATGGAAGGAGCCGCAGCGTGAATGACCGATACCTCAGCGTCGACCAGGTGGCCGAAGTGCTCGGCACCTCGGCGCGCTTCCCCCGTCGTCTGATAGCCGAGCGACGCATCACCTTCGTGAAGGTCGGCCGTCACGTTCGCATCCCGGAGAGTGCGGTGGACGCGTACATCGCTGAGCACACCGTGGAGCCGATCACGGGCCGTGCCTCGCACCTCAAGGCGGTGGCTTGATGCCGAACGCCAAGGGTCGCCGTCGCCGCTTCGGATCCGTACGCAAGCTGCCTTCGGGACGCTTCCAGGCCCGCTACCGGGGCCCTGACGGCCTGATGCGCACGGCTGACAAGACCTTCGCCACCCAGACCGACGCGGACCGCTGGCTCGTCAAGCAGGAAGCGAAGATCCTCGACGGCAACTGGCAGAACCCCGACGTCAAGGTGGCGTTCGGTGACTTCGCGGAGGCCTGGATCAAGGATCGCGACTACGCGGCCACCACCCGCGAGCGCAACACAGGCGTTCTCAATCGGCACATCCTGTCGACGTTCCGTGCGATCCCGCTGCGGGAGATCACCACTCCGCAGGTACGGCGCTGGCGTACTGATCTCCTCGACGCTGGAGTCGGCGCGGCCACCGTCGCCAAGGCCTATCAGGTCCTCCGCGCCATCATGAACACGGCCGTGGATGACGGCCTGATCGAGCGCAATCCGTGCCGGGTCAAAGGCGCGGGGACGGTCACCCACACCGAGCGGCCGTTCCTCTCCGTGCCCGAGGTGTACCGGCTCGCCGACGCCGTTCCGCCTCACTGCCGCGCCCTGATCCTCCTGGCCGCCTTCACGGCGCTGCGCTTCGGTGAGCTGGCGGCTCTCCAGCGTCGGGACATCGACCTGGAGGCCCGCACCGTGTCCGTCCGCCGCTCATACGCCGAGACTCGGACAGACGGCCTGACGGTCAAGGCCCCCAAGAGCGCGGCCGGTGTCCGCACCGTCGCCTTCCCGGCCTCGCTCGTGCCCGAGCTGGCGCACCACCTGGCCGAGCATGCCTCCGCCGGCCGAACTGGTCTCGTCTTCGTCGGGGCCCGCGGCGGTGTCCTCCGCCGCAACAACTTCCGCCGGATCTGGCTCCGCGCGCTCAAGACAACCGGCCTCGGTGACGTCCATTTCCACGATCTCCGGCACACCGGAAACACCCTCGCCGCGACCGGTGGCGCCACCACCCGCGAGCTGATGCACCGGATGGGCCACTCGTCGGTGCGGGCCGCGCTGGTCTATCAGCACCTCGTCAACGGCCGCGACCACGAGATCGCCGACTACGTGGACGGGCAGATCAGGAAGGTGAAGCGGCCCCGGCGCGGCCCATCTGGCACGTAAGTGGCACGGCGCCCCCCTGCGGCCGGAAACGACAGAGGCCCAGATCACCGGATTCTCACCGGTTGACCTGGGCCTTGTTCGTGTCCTGAGACTGGTGGGCGCGGACGGTTTCGAACCGCCGACATCCGCCTTGTAAGGGCGGCGCTCTACCGCTGAGCTACGCGCCCAGGACGAGTCGACAGCCTACATTGCCCGGGGGGATGCCCCGCAAACCCGTATCCGGGGGTTAACCCCACCTCCGGTCCGGGAGCAGCCCGGATCCCCCGGCGTACCCCGGAACCGTACGGTCGAAAGGCGTCGAAGGGCATCGGAGCGCGTCGGCGTTCATTCCAGGGGGAAATCTTCATGGCTCGGACACAGACACCTGCTCGGACCGTGGCGGTCGCCGGTGCCGTCGTCGCTCTCGTCGCGACCGCCGCAGGCTGCGGGGCGAGTGCCGGGGACGACAGGCATCCGGAGCATCGGGCGTTCGCGCTGCACGGTCGTACGCTCACCGTGGACTCGGACGACTCCGCGCTGGAGCTCGTGGTCGCCGAGTCGGCCGAGGCGGACAAGGTCGAGGTCACCCGGTGGTTCCAGGGACACGTCGTCGTCGGTGGGGATCCGCGCGTGACCTGGGCGATGAAGGACGACCGGCTGACGCTGCGGATGAAGTGTTCCGGCGTGGTCGCCGACTGCAGTGCACGGCACCGGATCGTCGTGCCGCGCGGTGTCGCGGTGAAGGTCGTCGACGGGGACGGGAGCGTACGGGCGGAGGGGTTCAAGGAGGCGCTCGGGATCCGTACGTCGGACGGGAGTGTCCGCGTGAGGAACTCCTCCGGCGCGCTGGACCTGCGTACCGCCGACGGCTCGATCCACGCCCTCGGCATCGGCTCGCGCCGCGTGCGCGCCCAGTCCTCGGACGGGTCCGTACAGCTCGAACTCGGCGTCGTACCCGACCTGGTCGAGGCCCGCAGCCAGGACGGTTCGCTCACCATCGGGCTGCCCCACGACACCTATCGGGTGACGGCCGAGAGCGGGGACGGATCCGTGCGGGTGTCCGTGCCCCGGGACCCGGCCAGTTCCCATGTGGTGTCCGCCCACGCGAACGACGGAAGCATCACAGTACGAACCGCGAACTAACCGGCCCGTGTGTTCGTCCTTAACCGGTGGGAGAATGACACCCGGCAAGGCGGATGACAGCACGGGAGAGGGATGTGACGGCGACACGTTCAGAGCCGTACACGCCGTTTGCGCCACGCGCGCAGTCGGTACGCCGTCAGCCCCATCGGTGCCGTGACGTGCTGACCCTCGTCACCCTCCCGCTCCTCGCCGCCCTCGTCCTGCCCGCCGCCTTCGCCGGTGGCGGCACCCGCCGCTGGTTCGGCGGACGCGCCGAGAGTCAGCGGGCCGAGGCGCAGGCCGCGAAGGACGCCGCCGCGGCCGCGTTCTACGAACTGGACACCGCCCAGCGCGATCTGCGGATCTCGATCGAGACCATCACCGCCGTCGACGACTCCCCCGCGGCCCGCCGCGCCGTCTCCGACTTCGAGGCGCTGGGCCGGCGCATCGACGAGGCCAGTCAGAAGTACATCGAGGCCGTCGACGCCCACGACCTCGACCGGGACGAGCTGGAGGCGTCGGTCGCCACCCGCGCCCGAGCCGAACTCACCGCCGCCAAGGACCAGCTGGGGCGGGTGAAAGGGGACCTGGACCGGTTCACGCAGGGGCTCGGGCCGCTGCTCGGAAAGGCCGAGACGCAGCTCGCCCGGCTCGCGCCCGCCGTCGAGCGCGCCCGCCAGGCCCTGCTCGCCGCCTCGAACGCCCTCGACGGCGCACGGGAGACAGGGCTCAGAGCCGATGATCTCGCCGGCCGGCTCGCCGCGCTCGGGCCCGAGCTGACCAAGCTCAACCAGGGGGCCGGACAACATGGTGTACCAGAGACGCTGGAGCGCGCCGAGCGGGTCTCGCGGGAGGCCGGGGCGGTGCGCGCGGAGGCCGAGCGGCTGCCGGAGCGGGCCGCGGAGATCGACCACCGGCTGGTGTCGCTGCGCACCCGCGCCCAGGCGCTGACCACCCGCGCCGGGCAGGTGGAGCCGGTGCTGAGCGAGCTGCGGCGCCGGTTCGCGGCCGCGTGCTGGCAGGACCTGCAGCACGTACCGGAGCAGGCCACCGAGAACGTACGGCAGGCCGAGCTGAAGCTGAAGGAGGCGCAGGCCGCGCGCGACGCGCAGCGCTGGCCGGACGCCACCTCGCTGCTGTCCACGGTGCGCGCGCTGCTGAACGGCACCGACGAGGCCGTGTCGGCGGCCGGCGACCGGCTGCGGCGGCTGAACGCCGTGTCCAAGGACCCCCAGCAGGAGATCGACCGCACCCGCTTCGCCATCCGGGACGCCCAGCGCCTGGCCATGTCGGGCCGCAACACCCCGGATCCGCGGCACGCCCGCCCGCTCGACGACTCCGTCGCCCGGCTGGAGCGTGCCATCGCCGCGCTGGAGGGGCGCCACCCCGACTACTGGCACTTCCTGACCGAGACGGAGGCGGTGCGGGCCACGGCGGCCCGGGTGGTCTCGCAGATCCGCGAGGAGCGCGGCGGCCCGGTCTGAGCTTCTGCCATACCCCTCGTGCCGGTCTCCGGTACCGCCGATCCCGGCCCCGATGTCGGGGATCCCGGTCCGCTGTGTTGGCGGTCCCGGGCCTCCGGGCGGATGCTGGGATGTACGTACGGCCTCCGCTAGCTGAAGAGGGAGGCGGACATGGCCACGCACGTACTTCGTCCTGGAACCCGACGACGCATCGCCTTCGACGACCATCTGCCGGTCGATCACCGGCTGAACACGTTCTACCGGATCGGCGCAGGTCTGATGGGCCTCTTCCTGCTCGCCTTCGGCATCCTGGGCCTGACCAACAACGTCGGCTTCTTCACCACCCACGGGGACACGGTCATAGGGCTGAACACCAACGGCTCGCTCAGCGTGCTGTCCATCTGCGTGGGGCTGCTGCTGTTCGTGGGCATGGTGATCGGCGGGAACTTCGCCTCGACCCTCAACATGGTCTTCGGCGTCCTGTTCATCCTCAACGGCTTCCTGAACCTGGCGCTGCTGGACGGCCGCTACAACTTCCTCGCCTTCCACATCCAGAACGTGCTGTTCAGCTTTGTGGTCGGCGTCCTGCTGATGTTCTTCGGGATGTACGGGAGGGTCGGCTCGGCCCTGCCGCACGACAACCCGTACTACAAAGCCCGCCACCCCGAGGAGACCGAGCGGGCGGAGCGGATGCGAGCGCTGCGGGAGTCGGCCTCGGCAACGGCCCTGCAGCAGTCGCACAGGGCCGCGCCGACGCCCAAGGCCGTGGGCGGCACGGAAACCAAGGCAGCGGAGACCACGGCATCGGAAACCAAGGCATCGGAGACCAAGCCCGCCGAGCCGCCCGGGCCCACGGATCCCTAGGTCACCTCAGGTGATCAGGTGATCAGGTGATCAGGTGCGGTACGCGTAGTACGCCGAGGTCGGGTACGACGCGATGATGCTCGACAACGACCGGCGGTAGGTGTCGGCGTCGTGGTACGTCAGGTACGGGATGCCGCTGGAGCTGCGGTAGGACGTGATCATGGTGTGGTCCTTGGACCCGTCCTTGTCGAAGTCCACCTGCAGGACGTCACCGACGTCCATCTGGTAGACGTTCGCCAGCGGCGCGGTGCGCTTGGCGGTCTGGGTGAACCAGGACCACTCGTTCACGCCCGCCCAGGAGTCGGACTGGCCGTTGGCGACGTAGTACCAGGTGTCGTACTCCTCCGGAGTCACGGTGCTGATCGGCTGCCAGCCGCCCGCCAGCAGGGTCTTCAACTGTTGGGGGGGTTGGCTTAAGGCGGCTGGTTGATGCTGTTTCGTGTCGTCGGTATGGATCCTCAGGTTCTTCCGCCGGTTTCATCCCCGTCCAGTCATGGTTTCGGCCGGTGTTGAGAGATGTGGGTGTTCACTTTCTCGTCCTCGTCGGTTGCTGACGCTTGTGGCCTTCCCGCGCTCTCGGGGCGCGGGGTTCTCGGGTGGACCAACAGGCCGGGACGAGGTCGTGTCTTTGTGTGATGGTCGGTCGTTAGGCCGATCGCAGTGGCGGGATGCGGCAGCCCTGGGGAAGTGGCCGGGCTCATAGGGAGAGCGGGGTGGCGGGGTGGGCAGGGTGATGGCGACGGCGACGTGCACCGCCTTCCGCGGCGTCCTGGAATCCACCGGTGAGCGGGTCGGGCAGCGGGTCCTGTTGGAACGGGTGGGTTTTCTAGCCCGGTTGAGCCGGACACTGACGGGCGCTCTGGTGGCTTCCCGGTGGGACGAGGTCTGTCTGGACGTGCTGGCCGCCGGGGTGGATGAGCGGGGCGAGGACCTGCCGTCCAAGGGGTGGATGGCGCTGCGCCGCCTGCACTGGCCGCAGACTGTCACGCCCCCGGCGGGGGTGTATGTCCCGGACCGGGTGCGCCGGGGTGCGGAGGAGTACGCGGCGCGCACCCTGCGCTTGGCCCTGCACCGCCGCAGTATCGTGGCCGCGGTCCTGGCCACCTGGCCCGCCGATCCGAGCCGGCGCACCGAGACGGAATGGGCGGCGCTGCGGGCGGCGCTGCCTGCCGGGGTGGCGGGTGCGGAGATCCGCAACCGCACCCGGCAGGTCCGCGGATTCGTGGCCGAGCACGGGAAGTTGCCCGCCGGGCTGTGCGCCTTGGAGGGCCCGCCCCAGGTAGCCCCGCAGGTGCTGCTTGCCGCGATGGACCGCCAGCAGGTCACCCTTCAGCGGGTGGACGAGGCCACCGCCCGGCTGCGGGTCAAACTCCCCCTGCGGGCGGCCCCCGCTTCGGGGCGGGACTGGGCCTGGCACGTGATCGACATCCGGCTGCCCGGCACCATCACGCCGGATGCGGTGCTGCACACCCCGGCCCTGCGCCCCACCCCTGCCGGGAGAATCGCCGTCGACCTGCCGCACTCCCGGCCCGCCCCGGCCACCAAGGCGAGCGGGCATACTGTGGCACTCGGTTTCGACTGGGGTGTCAACACCCTGCTCACCGGCGTCCTGGGCCGCCTGACCGGAAAGGGGCAGACCCGCCGGGTGGTCACCGACGGGCGGCCCCTGGTCTTCGACGCCACCGTGATCAGCACTTCCCTGCACCGACTGCGCGGCCACCGCGAGCACCTCGCCGCCAAGCGCGATCGCCACCAAGCGCTGGCCGACGGGCTCGGCGTCCCGCACCCGGCCTGGGGGGAACACCTCGACCGGGCCCGGGTACTGGAGGTCGAGCACGGGCGGGTGTGTGCCCGCATCCGGCACCTGAACGACGCGCTGGCCTGGGCGGCCGCCCGCTGGGCCGTCGACCAGGCGGTCACGCTCGGCGCGAGCGTCATCTACCTCGAAGACCTCGCCACCCTGGAAACCCGTGGCTACCGCAAGGGCAACGCCCGCCTGTCCGGACAGGTGCGCGGCACCGTCGCCGAGGCGATGCGGCACCTGGGAGCGACGGCGGGGATCGCGGTGGTCACCGTCCCGGCCCGGGGCACCTCCAAACGCTGCCCCGGCTGCCTGAACACCCTCACCCACCACCCCGCCCCCGACCGAATCGGTGAGCGGGGCTGGAAGTGGGCGCACTGCGCGGGCTGCGGGCTCTCGATGGACCGCGATCACGCCGCCGCCCGCCGGATCGTCTCCCGCGGCCTGCTCGCCCAGACCCACACCGTCACCGACCGCACCACCGGGGCCCGGACCATCCGCACCACCATCGAGGGCACCGTGCGCCTGGTGAGGCGTCCGAAGAAGACCACCCGCCGCCTGCGCCGACAGCGCCGCGCCGAGCAGGCCCCGCCCCGGCCCCGCGGGCCGAAGGCCACTCCGGGCAAGGGGTACCCCACCCCCAGCAGGCCGAGCGTCCCCCGGCACCGAGGTGCCCGGCGCGCCGCCGAACAGACCCCGGACCACAAGACTTCCCGCCGTATGCCCGATGTGCGTACGGTCCCCGCCACCACCCCCGCCTTGGGGGCAGTCCAGCGTCCGGCGGGGCATGACACCCAGGCACCAGCCGCCGTATCCGGTCCGGTGCCAGGTCATGGAGTACGCGCCCCCGGCCGGATCGAAGAAGACCTTCTTCCGGCCGGCCGGGGGCGGCTCTCACGCAGAACCTGTCGGCGATGTACCCGCGCCGCCGAGCGGACCGGCTTCCACCACCTGCACACCACCGAAGTCCACCCCCTCACCCCGAGGTTCGGACCACCGGACGGTGACCGCACACGGCCACGCCGCGCCCGAAAAGCCTGGAAACCACAGGCACACACAGAGTTCTAGAGACGCTCTGGCTCACGAAGTTCCCCGTCGAGAGCTTCCAGGTGCCGTCCGGCTGGGCGGCGAAGGTCAGCAGGTGGTGCGCCTTGAAGTCCGTGGTGCCGGGCTCGTCGCCGCGGATCTTCTTGTACGTGAGGACGGTGGTCTCGGTGACCCAGGCGGTGGCCACCTTTCCCCACACCCGCGTCCTGTCGACGGTGACTTGGTGTCGGCGGCGGTGTAGGCCTCACCCAGCGCCGCGAGGCGGGAGCGGGTGCCGCGCAGGGAGGTCACCGCGGTGTCCTCCGTCTTCGACAGTACGGCCGCCAGCTTTATTCCTCCCGTCGACTTCGCCGCGAGGGCCGTGCAGGGCACCCGGCGTGTGAACCACCCCGGGTCGGACGACCCACCCTCGGCATCGAGTGTGCATTTGTGACCCTGCACAATGAAATATCTGAATTTAGCTAGCATCCGCGTGCACATGCGTGAGCTTGGCGACCATTTTTGGCCATATCCGATCAGCTTTCACCGGCTCAAATTGGATCTAGACGACGAGAATTCCCAGCCTGTATCTCTTGTGTGATCATGGGCGCCGCCTGCGCCCGGACGTACTAGAGGAGTCCCGTGAGGACCAGTCGCACATCCCGCTTCCGGAGAAGACCGAACGGCGGATCCCCATCAAGCTCACCTCGGCGAATGACAACAGCAACGGCGCTGGCGCTGTTGCTGTTCACCGAAGCGGCCGTAACGCTCTCGACCACTGGGTAAGCCTTCGCCATCCCCGCTCACAAGGCGCGCACCACCTCGGCGGCGAAGTCCCGCTCCGCCTCTACCGGACCACTCTCGGCTCCTGACGTAGCGTCGGCATTCGCCACAGCCCGACTGCGCAAACACAAGGTCGAGATCCTTGACCAACTTACAACCAAGACCACCACTTGGGCAAATCCGAACGGCTCGCTGACCACCCGGTCATATGCCGCACCGATCCGCTTCAAGCGAGCCGGGAAATGGGTTGATGTCGATACGACCCTGCAGGTGAATGCCGGGGGCTCCATCACACCCAAAGCCCAGCCAAATGGTTTGGTTCTCGCGCCTGGTGGCAAGAATGCCACGCTTGCTGACGTGGGTTCGGGCAAGCACCGGGTCGCGGTTGGGTGGAAAGGTACGCTTCCCAAGCCCTCACTCAAGGGCACCACCGCCACCTACGCGAACGTCTCGCCGGGCGCGGATGTGACCGTGCAGGCGACGCGGACCGGCTTCGAGGAGAACGTGATCCTCAAGTCCCGCCCCAAGGCCGGTTACACGGTGACCATTCCTGTCTCCGCGAATGGGCTGACGGCCAAGCAGCGCAAGAACGGCTCGATCACCTTCACCGATGCCCACGGCAAGGTCGCCGGCACGATACCGGCGCCGGTGATGTGGGACGCGAAGGTCGACGCCAAGTCCCTGGAGCACCCGCACCGGGCCCCAGTGAAAATGACCATGTCCCAGGCCGGAGACACGGTGAATCTCACCCTGGCCCCGGACGCGAAGTTCCTGGCTGACCCCAAGACGCGGTACCCGGTCACGGTGGACCCCTCCACGAGCCTTTCTCCCCTGCTGGACACGTTCGTGGAGAACACCGACACGACCCCCGAGTACACGTCCACCGACCTGAAGCTGGGCACTTATGACGGCGGCACGGACGTCGCCCGCTCGTTTCTGGAGTTCCCGGTCCTCCAGCTCGACAACACGCAGATCCTGTCCTCGTCGCTGAATCTCTACGAGTACTGGGCCGGTGACTGCGTCCAGTCGCCGTGGGAACTGTGGGAGTCCGGAGAGTCCTCCACGGACACGGTCTGGTCGAACCAGCCTGTCTGGAAGTCGAAGTACGCCTCGACCACCCAGACCAAGGGCTACTCCAGCGACTGCACCGCCTCCAGTCCGGCCGGTTGGGTCTCCATCGACCCCACGACCTTCCTCCAGTACGCCGGTGACAACGGCTACGACGCCGCCTACATGGGGTTGAGGGCGTCCGACGAGACGGACAGCAGCGGCTGGAAGCGTTTCTACTCCGCCAACGCCTCCGCCAACGTGCCTTACTTGTCGGTGACCTACAACTCGTACCCGATGCCGACCGCCCCCACAGTGGCGCCCGGTGTCTCCTCGGTCTCCGGCTCCACCACGACTCTCTACACCAATACGGCCACCCCGCAGCTCCAGTCAGCTGTCACCGACGCCGACGGCGGCAACGTGATGGCCCAGTGGAACGTCTACGACACCACCGGTGGCGCCAACACCAAGGTCATTTCCAACCTCAACGGCAGCTGGACCGCCTCCGGAGGTATCTCCAGCGCCTCCGTCCCGGCCGGAACACTGGTGAACGGTCACACCTACACCGCGTGGCCCTATGGGTACGACGGCTCCCTGTGGTCGCGTCAGACCGTCCCGAACGGACTGGTCTTCACGATCGACACCACCAAGCCCGGCACGCCGACGATCACCTCCACGGACTACCCCTCCGGCGGCTGGGGCAAGGGCGCCGGACAGAGCGGCGCGTTCACCATCGCCCCGCCCTCCGGCGGCACGGACACCGCCGCCGTCGTCTGGCAGCTCGACTCCGGGGCCCAGAACTCCGTGGCGACCACCGGTACCGCTGTGAGCGTCAACGTCACCCCGCCCACCGACGGCCCGCACACCCTGACCGTCTCCACCCGCGACAATGCCGGCAACCTGTCCGCATCGACGGTCTACAGCTTCAACGCGGGTAACGGCGCTGTCACCTCGCCCACCGACGGCACCAGGACCGCGCGGCGTGTCACGCTGACCGCCGCCGCAGCGTCATCGACGTGGCAGTCGGTGAAGTTCCAGTACCGGCGATCCGCCACGGACAGCTGGACCACCATCCCGGTCGCCGAGGTGACGTCCGGCGGCAACGCTGTGAGCAGTTGGCCGGTGGCCGTCACGAGCGGTGCCTCTTCCCCGCTTGTCTGGGACGTTTCCGATACCTTGGGCGATGACGGCTCGGTCCAGGTCCGTGCCGAGTTCACGGATACTTCTTCGGCGAGCCACGACACGTCCGCCGTAACCGTCACCCTGGACCGCGCGGCCACCCAGACCGCCAGCGCCTCGGTCGGGCCGGGCACGCTCAACCTGTCAACCGGCAACTACACCCTGGCCGGCCCGGAAACCTCCGTCTTCGGAATGTCGGTCGGCCAGACACTCGATTCCCGCACCTCCCAGGGGACCCCGCCGGCCGGTCAGATCGCGCCCTTCGGGCCCGGCTGGGAACTGGCGGGCGCTTCTGCGACGGCGATGACGGACTACACCGAGATCCGTCCGGTGACCTCCACCGCCGTGGAACTCGTCGGCTCAGCCGGCTCACAGGTCTCGTTCACCAAGAACAGCAACGGGTCCTGGACTCCGGAGCCCGGCTCTGAGGCGTACACACTCAGCTACAGCAGCTCCCCGGACTCCTACACGCTGACCGACACCTCGGGAACGACGACGGTCTTCGCCAAGTCCTCCACCACGGCGGGTGTGTGGGCTGTCGCTTCGACGAGCCCGGCCGGCAGCGGCACCACGGTGCGCTACCGCTTCGACTCTGTGACCAGCGCCGGCACCACCTCGATGCGCCTGGCCCGGATGGCCGCGCCCACGTCCGCGATCTCCGACCTCAACGCGTCCTGCCTCGCCCCGGCGACGCCGGCAGCGGGCTGCCGGGTCCTGGAATTGGGCTATGCCGCCACGACCACCGCGACGGGCACGACCAGCGGTACGTTCGGCGACTACACCGGCCAGGCCAACAAGATCGTGATGTGGGCCACCGACCCGTCCACGGGTACGGAGACGTCCAAGACCGTCACCCAGTACGCGTACGACTCCACCGGCGCCCTCCGTCAGGTGTGGGACCCGCGGATCACGCCCAACCTCGTGACCGCGTACACCTACACCGCGGCCGGCCGGGTGGCCACACTCACGCCTCCGGGCCAGCTCCCCTGGACGTTCACCTACGGCGCCGCGGGCACCAGCGGCGACACCAACGCGGGACGCCTGCTGAGCGTCTCCCGCCCGACCCTCACCCCGGGCTCCGCGTCGTCGACCAACGGCACGGCAACCACCACCGTCGTCTACGACGTGCCCCTCACCACCTCGGCGGGCGGCCCCTACGCGATGGGCGCTTCGGACGTGGCCGCCTTGGCTCAGGCCGATGCGGCGACCGACGCCACAGCGGTCTTCCCCGCCGATCAGGTTCCCACCTCCAACACCGGATCCGGGCACCTCACCTCCGGCTCCTACACCCGCGCCGCGATCCACTACCTTGATGTCAACGGGCGCGAGTCCAACACCGCCTCCCCCGGTGGCCACATCACCACCACCGACTATGACGCTGTCGGGCACTCCGCGCGCCAGCTCAGCGCCGCCAACCGCGAACTCGCCCTGGCCACGAGCACCAACACCGAGCTCAACGTGCTCGGACTGGCAGCGATGACCACCGCGCAGCGTGCCAACCTGCTGTCCACGGTGGACGTACGCGACAGCAGCGGCCAGCTGGTGACCGACACCTACGGCCCGCTGCACCAGGTCACTCTGGAGCACGCGTTGGCCGCCTCAGGTACCAGCGCCGCCCGGGTCGCCGGCTCCGTCGTCGCCGCCCGGACACACACCCACAACACCTACGACGAAGGCCGTCCCACCGACGGCTCTGCGGATGCGTCCGGCCTGGTGACCACGGCCGTCACCGGTAGCGCCATCGCGGGCTACACCACGGACGCGGACACGCGCACCACCAAGACCACCTACGACTGGACGCTGGGACAGGAGACCAAGACCACTGTCGACCCGGCAGGCCTGGCGATCAGCACCGCAACGGGGTACAACGCCGCGGGCAACGTGATCTCCAACTCCCAGCCGTCCTCTACTACCGGCTCTGACGCCGGTACCACCACGACCACCTACTACACCGCTACCGGCAGCAGTCCCTGCGGAGGCCACCCCGAGTGGGCTGACATGGTCTGCCGGACAGCCCCGGCCGGAGCCATCACCGGTGGTGGCTCCAACCCGAGCCAGCGGGCCACCACGACCACTACCTACAATCTGTACGGCGCGCCGAGCACGGTGACCCAGACCGCCAACGGCGTCACCCGTACCACCACCGCCACCTACGACGCGGCAGGCCGCAAGAGCACGGTCGCGGTATCCGGCGGTGTCGGCCAGGCTGTGCAGACGACGACCACGACCTACAACACGAGCAACGGTCAGCAGGCCAAGGTCTCCACGCCGGACGGCGCCTCGACCACCGTGAGTTACGACCAACTCGGCCGCGGGATCTCGTCGACCGACGCGGACGGGAACACCGCCGCCGTTCAGTACGACGCCCTGGACCGACCCACGCAGACCAGCGACACGGCGCCGTCGACCACCACCTACGCCTACGACACCGGCAAGGACCCGCGCGGTGTGGCAACGACGCAGACCGACTCCAACGCCGGGGCCTTCAGCGCCACCTATGACGCCGATGGCAACGTGAGTACGGAGTCCCTGCCGGGATCGATCACCCTCAAGATCGCCACGGACGAGACCGGACAGGCCACCTCCCGGGTCTACACCGACGCGAACGGGAACGTACTGCTCTCCGACCAAGCGGGGTTCTCCGGAACCGGGCTGGAGGTCAGCCGGGCCCAGTCCACCACCGGAGGCCTTGGCGTCAACAACACGTACGCCTACGACGCCGCGGAACGCCTCTCGGACGTAAGCCAGACCGTCCTCACCACCAGTGCCACCACTGGCGCGACCAGTACCTGCACCACGCGGCACTACGCCTTCGACAAGGACTCCAACCGCACGGGTCTGACCACGGCCGTCGGCGCCGCCAAGGCGGCCTGCCCCACCAGTGGTGGAACCACGGTCAGCCACAGCTACGACAGTGCCGACCGTCTGGTCGACAGCGGCTACACCTACGACGCCCTCGGTCGCACGACCGCTGAGCCGAGTGGGACGACGACCGCGTACTACGCCAACGACCTGGCCTATCAGCAGACCTCCGGCACCAGCCGCGTCACCTGGCAGTTGGACCCCCTGGGCCGCAGCCGGTCCTACAAGTCGGAAACCAACACATCCGGAAGTTGGACCCAGACCGCGGCCCGCACCAACCACTACGACGGTTCCTCGGACTCGCCTTCCTGGACCAGCGAGAGCACGAGCGCGTACACGCGCAACGTCAACGACATCGCCGGAGACCTCAGCGCCATCTACTCGTCGGCGAAGGGCGACATCCTGCTGGAGCTCACCAATCTGCACGGTGACGTCAACATGGTGCTGCCCATCAACGACAGCGCCATTCCGGTCCTGGTGATGGCGGCCGACGAGTACGGCAATCCGCTCGCCGGTACCAGCACCTCGCGCTATGACTGGCTGGGCGGCAAGCAGCGCTCCAGCGAGACGCCCACCGGCGACCTTCTCATGGGCGCCCGCCTGTACAACCCGTCACTCGGCCGCTTCCTTCAGACCGACCCGGTCTTCCAGGGATCTGCCACCGCCTACGACTACGCCAACCAGAACCCGGTGACGGGATACGACCTCACCGGAACACGAGGCAATTCCAACGCGCAGTGGTGCAGAGTCTCGGGAAATTGGAAGACGTGCCGGGCCTACGTCAGTGAATGGCGTACCCACCGCCTCATCGGCCTCCTCTACCTGGGCGCTGCGGTGTTCGGCGCACTCTCGTTGGTCTGCGGGTGGTTCTGCGCCTCCATAGGGGCTGGGCTGGGGCTCGACGCCGCTGCCCTGCAGGTGATCGACGACTGGGGTGGAGACCGCGGGATCTACTTCGAGATCAAGGAGTATCGAGTCTCCTGGTGGTGGTGGGGCTGGCACCACAGATGGGTCTGGTCCGGCGGCTACACCTGGCACCAATAACAGGCAGTGAATAATGGCGGTGCGGAACCAGGATTCCGCACCGCCACCCCCGCTGGACCTGAAGTTCGGGAATACTTCTCAATTCCTCATGATCACGGGAGGGAATAAATGGGCCTTTCGGACGTACTGACGTTCGTCGGCGTGTTGTGTATGGCCATCTTCTTGATCACGATCTGCGGTCTGCGTTTGGCGAACCTCAGGAAGTCGGCCGAATCTGTCACCAAAGACTCTGCGAAGGCATGGGCCGGTATCGCGCAGGGGACGGGCCTGATCATTCTGGTGGGGTCGACCCTTCCGGACCACCATCGCCTTCTTTGGGACGGAGTGCTCGTACCGACGGGAATCACCCTGCTGATGACCGGCCTCTACCTCTACCGCAGGGCGCGGTGACTGGAAGTCCCGTCGGCGCCGGTCACGTCCGCTGGAGTGGTGTATCGACAGCCACTCGGTGATCTCGTTTTGAGGCTATGCGGTGAGCTCGCTGGGCAGGACGTGTCGTCGGTCTCTGACTCGATCGGGTGGAGGCGGGCCTTGGCGAGGAGTCCGCGGCCCATGTAGCGGCGGGCCTCGGTCCATTCGTCGTTCTGCTCAGCCAGGACCGCGCCGACCAACCGGATCAGGGCGGTGCGGTCGGGCAGCGAGCTGGATGCCAGCGAGTCTGCTCGAGGGGCGTCCCGAGCCTGCTTTCGAGACTGCCGTCGCGCACGGCCATGGTCCTCTCCTCTGTAGGTCCCTGCCGGAATGCGCACCACCGTCGCGCTGTGTGAGGCAGGCGGGGCGGCGGTGTGTGACGGCGGCCGGACGATCCTCCAGTCCGGTCGTGACCTGGGCATTTCCTGGCCCATCGTCCAACGCTGCTTCCACATCGTCCAACTCGCCCAACGCCACCTCGCCGACCTGCGGCGGCGCCTCACCTGGAAGCAACACGGCCGTCGGGCCCGCAAGGGCGATGCCGTTTACACCGTCCGCAAGCTCCTGCGCCGCAACAAGGAAGACCTCAGCACCGAACAACTCCGCCTCCTCACAGCCGCGCTGGAGCACATGGGCACCTACGGGCGGCAGATCCACGCCGGCTGGCAGGCCAAGGAACTCCTGCGCGACCTGGCCTCCAAGCACACCCACACCGCCCCCGACCACTCCGCGATCTCCGCCGGCCGCCACCGCTTCAACGCCCACATAGCCGACCACGCCCACCTGCCCGAACTCCGCACCCTTGCCGAGACCATCGACACGTGATGGGACGGCATCGAGGCGTACATCACGACCGGGATCACGAACGCCGCCAGCGAGGGCAACAACCGCCTTATCAAGCTCGAAGCCCGTAACGCCTTCGGCTTCCGAAACCGCGAAAACCAGCAACTACGATCACGCTGCGCTACGACCCGCCGAGCCCGACGGGAGCAGCACCCCCACTAAATTCGAAGACCCAGAATCGCTGCTACTCGTGGCGCTACTTTTGCTGCTGCCCCTCTTTCCGTCGATGCTGCTGTCGATCGCCATCGACAGGGCGAGCACGGCGATTCCAGCCACGATTCCAATCCCGATGCTTTTCTTTCTCACTTCGGCTTCTCCATCTCTTCTGTCGTTAAATCAGAAACCCCCGCCATATCGACGGGGGTTCTCTTGTCGCATAGGGGATCACTCTTCGTAGTCGGGAATCCTCCGCCCCCGGCTCTCTGCGATGTTCAGTACGTCTGTCAGGCTTTCGATGAGACGTCCGGCAATCCAGCGGAGTTCATCTGCCGTCAGCTTGGCCTCTTCTGTGACCATCGGTCGCGCCAACTCCACGATCACGGTTGCCGTTTCGATCTGCTGACTCTCGATGTTGTCTGCCAGGAGAGACAGGGGAGTTGGTGACCCGTCAGTGATCAGGTGCGCCCTCTTCCCTTCCGGCCCGGAGAACGGCAACAGTCGGACGTGAGCGCTACGCTCTGCCATGTCATTCCTGCTTTCGTCAGGTGTGGCCACGCCCCCGGGACCTCTCACCAGGTCCCGGGGGCCCTTTCTCCGAGGCACGCGCTTACGCGTAAGCGCGGTAGCAGATCACCGCAGTACCGCGCACCCTGGCCGTATGGCTGACCTTGATCGTTCCCGGAATCTCTGGCCCCAGATTGCCGATGACCTACGGCGCCGGTTGCATGCTGGAGAGTGGGAACCTGGTGAGCGCTTCCCTGGGACGGTTGCACTGGCAGCGGAGTACGGGACGGCACAAGCGACAACACAGAAAGCGGTAGTGACGCTGCGCGCTGAGGGGTGGCTACGGCTGGAAGTCGGGCAGGGTAACTACGTGACGGACGCACCCCCAGAGAGCCCCTGAGCGCTCCTGGTGGCCACCAGGGAGACGGATAGGCAACTTCACTAGGGAGTCCTACGCAACCTGCCTGATCCTCCTTCACGGGGTAGTCAGGGCACGTTTCCGCAGGTGAGAGTCTTTGTTAGTCACGTTGCCTTACAAGCAGGATGTCGGCGGTTCGAAACCGTCCGCGCCCACCAGATGCAGGTAGCAGGTCAGGGGCCCCTTCGGTGTGATCACCGAGGGGCCGTTCCCGTGACCGCGGTCCCTCGGTTCGGGGGCGTCGCCCTACTTTTGAGGGCTGCAGTCGTAGAGGGCGAAGCTGCCGACAGTGCGGCGGCCATAGGCGGTGGGCCGGATGCGGGTGCAGTGGGACTTCACCCAGGTGGTGGCAGGAGTGGTGGGGCGCTGGGTGGTGAGCAGCGCATAGCGCACCTGGTGGTCGGCGACGAGGCTGCCGAACTGCTGGGCGGTGGGGAAGGGGGTGCTGCCGGTGAAGCCGCCCATGACGAGGATGGGCTCGGACTTCGCGCGCAGCAGGGGCTCCGCGGTGTAGGCGGCCTGGGTGGCGAGCAGGTACTTCTCGCCGTTGCGGTGCGCGGAGAGGTAGTCGAGCAGGGCGGTGTCGCGGGCGCTGGGCCGGTCGAGCCCTATTCTCCGCGGGGCGCGGTGCTGGTGCTGGTAGTACGAGTTGCCGACCGGACCGGTCATCGGCGAGGCCGCGGCGCCCGCGTAGAGCGGGTCGAGGCTGGAGACGGCCCAGCCGGCCGGTACCACCAGAGTGGCCGCGATCCCGGCGGCGAGGGCCGCGTGGATCATCCGCGGGGAGGTGCGCGGCCCGCGGCTCCACAGGCCCACCACACCGCACAGGGCGAGCATCACGGCGACCGGCAGCAGCCAGGAGACGAACCGGGTCGGCCAGTCGAGCACCAGCGCCCATGCCGCCGTCAGCGCGATCGCCACCGGCAGTGCCATGTGCCGCCGGCCGCCCCATGCGCGCGCCGGCCCGTGCTCGGATTCGTCCACGGCCACCTGCGGTGACCATGGCTCCGATTCGTGCGCCGACAGGTACGGCGACCAGGGCACCGGCTCGCGCTCCGGCTCGTGGTCCGCCCCCTGCTCCGGCTCGTGGTTCGGCCCGTGCTCCGGCTCGTGGTCCGGTCCCTGCTCCGGCTCGTACGCCGACTCGTACTCCGACCGGAAGAGCGAGAGCCCGCCGCCGGTCAGCGCGGCGAGCGCCGGGGCGATGACGGCCGTGTAGTAGGCGTGATTGCCGTTGGAGGCGCTGAACACCAGGGTGTGCACGGCCAGCCAGCCGCCCCACATCAGAAATCCCGCGCGCAGCATGTCGGTTCGCGGTTGCCTGGCGCGCCAGACGACGCCCAGGACCGTGGCGAGCACGGCGAGAGGCAGGAACCAGGCCACCTGCGGGCCGATTGTCTGGTTGATCAGCACGCCCCAGCCGGTGTTGCCGGTGGTGCGGCTGGTGGCGGTGCCCGCGACGGCGCCGAACGCGGTGGAATCGCTGCTGAAGCGGCTCAGGCCGTTGTAGCCGAAGACCAGGGCGAACGGACTGTTGTCGGACGTTCCGTCGAAATACGGGCGGTCGGCAGCCGGTGTCGCCCAGGCGATCAGCACCCAGAAGCAGGAGACCGCCAGCGCGACCGCACCGCCCAGCAGGAAGCGCAGAGCCCGCTTCAACGGCGCGCCGGGCGCGACCAGTTGGTACACGGCGGCAAAGACCGGCAGCACCAGCCACGCCTGCAGCATCTTCGCCTGGAAGGCGAGCCCGACCCAGATCCCGCAGGTGATCAGCGGCAGCAGCCGCTCGGTGCGCACCGCTTTCTGCAGCGCTCCGGCGGCCGCCACCAGGAGCAGGGTGAGCGCGGTGTCCGGGATGGTGGCCCGCGCGAGGACCACCGTGACCGGGGTGAGGGTGAGCACCAGCGCGGCGATCAGCGCGGCGAACGGACCGGCCCAGGCCCGTACGATCCGGTGCAACAGCCATACGGTGAGGACGCCCTCGACGACCTGCGGAAGCGCGGCCGCCCAGGTGCGCGGGCCGAAGAGCCAGACGGAGACCGCGTCGGGCCAGAAGGCGCCGGGCAGCTTGTCGATGCTGATCGAACCGCTGGCGTCGAGCCCGCCGAAGAAGAAGGCGCGCCAGCCACTGGACATCGACCGTATCGCCGCCCCGTAGAAGGGGTGGAGCGCGGCGTGCCCGATGCCCCAGGAGTACAGCACGGTGGCGACGACCAGCACCGCGGCGAGCGCCGGGCGCTCCCAGCGCGGGGCGTCTTCCGGCCGGCCGGAGCGGCGGTTCGCCGCTCGGCGGCCTCGGTGCGCTCCGGTGGGCCGGACGGCGGGGATGGCGGTCATGGCAGTGGGGGTCCTCGGATCGGCAGGTCAAGTGAGGCGGCGGTGCACAGGCCGGGGCGCGGGCGGCGGAATCACAGGCGGCGGGCCGCCCGGAAGCCGCGGGCGTAGAAGTCGGTGCCGTCCAGCAGCGCGTGGCCCGACAGGTCGCCCATGGTCGGGCCGTTGGCGGCGGAGCGGCTGGAGTAGAAGCGGTGGCGGCCCTGGTCGTCGAGGCCCATGTAGAAGCCGACGTGGTCGATGAAGTTCGGGCGGTCCTTGATGATGGCGAAGAAGACCAGATCGCCGGGTTGCAGGACGCCCAGATCGGTGGGTCGCTCGTCGGTCTGGGGGATGATCAGGCGGCCGGGGCCGTAGGCGGCGATGGCGTAGGCGCGGCGCGGCAGGCCGACGCCCTTGGTGTTGGTGTTGTGCAGAGGGACGCCCATGCGGTAGCCCCACACCAGGCGCTGGAAGCCGGAGCAGTCGACGCAGCCGTAGCGGGCTTGCTCCGGCTGCACCCGGGTGCCGTCCGGGAAGTCCCAGGGCACGCCCAGGTAGTCGAAGAAGTCGGACTGTTCGTCGTAGTAGGCGAAGTCCAGCGGGTTGGTGACCTTGGAATTGCGCGGGCCGAAGTGCGCGGTGCCCGCGTAGCGCACGCCGTCGGCGTTGCGCTTGCCGCGCGCCCCGGCGCTGCTGTACTGGAACGCCACCGCGAAGACGTCCGGGCTGGTGTCGATGAGCGCCTTGCGGAACCAGGTCGTGAACCAGGCGGACTTCTCCATGCCCTGCTGCCACGTGTGCGGCAGCACCCGCACCCAGGCGTCGGTGGTCACCTTGGCCTCGGTGGTCCGCGGCTCGCTGAAGGTGCGGGCGGGCCCGGTGAGTACGGCCGTACGTGCTCCGTCGGTGAACGTGGCGAGTGTGCCGCCGTCGGCGGAGCGGGCCACGGTCCGGTCGGGAGCGGTCAGCCGCTCGAAGGTGTGGGCCCCGGTGGGCCGGGAGTTCGGGCCGGTGCCGGTGCCGTCGTCGGCCGAGGCGTCGCCGCTGTCGTGCCCGAGGCGGTCCCAGGCGAACGCGCCCGCCACCCCGGCGGCCGCGACGCCCGCGATCGTCCCGAGCAGGGCGCGGCGGTTCGGTTGGCTGCGTCTGCCGTCGTGTTGGGAATGCATGGACGATCCTCCTGGAGCACGAGGTGAGAGGGCGGTGGCCGGGTCAGGCGGTGGGCAGGACGCCGATCAGCAGACCGGAGACCAGCACCACGTAGGTGGCCAGTGTCACCGCGGTGGTCGAGATGAGCGTGGGCGCCAGCGGCTGACGGACCATCTGGTAGGAGACCAGGCCGGGCACGATGAAACCAAGGGTCTGTGACGTATAAAGCAGCGGGAACTCGTGGCTGAGGGCGAGCATCACGGTGGTCTGCATCAGCACCGCGCACAGCACCACCGCCGCGAACAGCCGCTTGCCGTAGAGGATCACCGTGCGCTGCAGCAGCTTCGTCATGAAGTACGTCAGCCCCGCCACACCGACCATCAGCCCGGCCATCTGCACGTCGGTGACGAGCGTGAGGGCGATCCAGCCGGGGGTGATCATCCCACCGGGGGAGAGGTTGGTGGTCAGGTAGCAGACGAGCGAGAAGACCAGCCCGAGGGCGATGCCTAGCGCGGCGGTCTGTGCGTTGAGATTGGCGGGGATCACGGGTTCCTCGTGGACTGGGACGGATCGTACGGGTGGCGCTGGTCGTCTGCGGCGGTCCGGCCGTCGGGCCGGCCCTCGCGGGCGGCGACCCGGCGGGCGAGTTCGCGCTGTTCCGGGAAGTGGAAGGCCATCGTCGGGGTCTCCAGCGGCGCCACCCAGCTGTACGGCTCCGGCTCCGGCGGCCGGGCCGTCGCGATCTGGGGCCGGACCAGCGCGATCTGCATGGTCTCCTGGTCCAGTCCGTCGCCGCCCGGAACAGCGTCGAGCAGCTCCTCCGACTCGTCCAGCGGCAGCTCGGCGAGACATTCCAGGAACAGCTCGCCCTGGCCGTGGATGTTGCCGATCGCCACCAAGGAGGAGGCCGGGCCGAGTTCGGCGAGGATCGCCGCGGTCACCTCCTCGGGGTCCCGGCGGTCGCCGCCGAGATCCACCACCCGCCCGGTGAAGTCGGCCGGAATCGCGTCGCGGGCGCTCTTGGTCGGGTGGCCGATCAGGAACACCGTCTCGGCGCCGAGGTCGGGGATGATCGCGCCCATCTGGCCGTTGCGCTCCACCCGGTCCGGGCGGCAGTTGATGACCGCGTTGACCGGCCGCCTGATCGCGCCCAGATCCTCCAGCTGCTTGACGTTCATCAGCGTCGACTCGGGGTCGTTGGCGGCGAAGACGTTGGCGAACCGCAGCCGCTTGCCCTCGGGGGTGAGGTAGCGCTCCACGGACAGCACGCCCGGGTCGGGCGGCGCGTCCCACATGCCCTGCATCGCGGTGTGCCGCTCCACGCCGAGCAGCTCGGCGACGGTGAGCGCGATCGCCACGTTCTCCTTGAAGGTGAACCAGCTGAAGCCGCGCAGCTCTTCGTCGGTGACCATCTCGGGGTCGGCGTAGACCAGCCTGCAGTTACGGGCGTCGGCCTCCTCCTGGAGGATGTGGAAACGGTCCTTCTCCGCCGTCACGCACACCCCGCCGACCGGCATCGAGCGGGAGAGCGAGCGGGCGACGTCGTCCAGCGTCGGCCCCATCTCCTCCAGATGGTCCTCGCGGACGTTGCACAGCACGCCGATCGTGGAACGAATCAGCTTCTCCTGGTTGATCTCCTGCAGCGCGGGCATCACCGCCATGCACTCGATCACCAGCGCGTCCGGCCGGTAGGACGCCGCCCGCCGTACGATGCCGATCTGTTCGACGATGTTGGCCAGGCCGAACTTGCGGTACACCGGCTCCTCGGTGGCATCCGGATGGATGAACCGGGCCGCGGTACCGGTGGTCTTGGCCACCGTGACCAGACCGCCGCCGCGCAGCGCGCCCGCGCACAGCCGGGTGATCGAACTCTTGCCGCGGATGCCGTTGACCAGCACCCGCGTGGGTATCTGCTCCAGCGAGGCGAAGTGCCGCTGCTGTTCGAGGATTCCAGCGATCCACAGTGCGGCGCAGCACAGCAGGACTATGACATAGAGGAAGAGCACGCCGATTCCGTCCTTCTACCGCTGGAGGGTGTTCTCGCGCAGGGGCCGGTAGGGCCCGGCGGCATGGCCGGATCTCGCTGCCCGGTCCTGTTCCGCCAGGGCCTGGCGGATCAGCTCCAGACTACGGGTGACCGAGCCGATCTCGTCGTGGTTGACCGGGTGCAGCACGGTACGACGGTCTCCGCCGGCGAGCCGTGCGACTAGCACGGCGACCGAGCGCAGCGGCCGGATCACCAGGACATGCAGCCAGCCCAGGCAGAGCGCGCCCAAGGTGAGGCCCAGGATCCCGGCGAGCATGGTGCGCTGCTGCGCCTGCATCGCGGGGATCTGGAGCGCAGCCGCGGGTTCCGCGGTCACCACGTGCCAGCCGAGGTGGGCCGTCGGACCGCTTTGCGCCAGCGGTGCGGCGGCGTCGACGGACGGGCCGGAGGACGTGCGGAGCACCGCCGAGGTCGCGGTGCCCGGTGTGCCGGGGGCGCCCTGGGTGGAGCGGGCGAGACGGGTCAGGCCGGAGTCGGGCAGCGACTGGAAGGCGCGGTAGCCCACACTCGCCGCCAGCACCCTGTGGTTGCGGTCCGTCACCCAGACGCTGCCCAGCTTCGGCCTGGGCAGAAGGGAGTTGAGAGCTTTCACGTCGATCTCGCCGAACAGCACCACCCCGGCCGCCGAGGTCTTGCCCTTGACGGCCCGGATCTGGGCGTAGGCGGCGATCGCCGGGATCCGGCCCGAGGTGTTGACGGTGGTGATCCCGCCGCCCCCGGGCACGTGGACGAGGGTGCGCAGCGGCGTCTCCCCCACCCGCAGCGTGATGCCGCCCGAGCGGTCCAGGAGGTACAGCGAGCGGTACGACCGGTGGTCGGTGAGGGCGTGGCGCAGGACCTTGGCCTGGTCCGCCCGGCTCGTGCCCGGCAGCCGTGCGGCCGTCTCGGTCAGGTCGGTGTACGACTGGTCGAGGGACTGCCGGATCCGGTTCGTCGCGATCTCGGTGCGCGCCTGCTGGTCGGCGAGGACCGGAGCGGGCACCGCGCTCGCGGCGTCCGCCCGGTTCAGCACGGAGATCATCGGCACCGCCCAGCAGGCCACCACCACGACGCCGGCCACGGCCAGCGCCCGATAACCCGCTCCGCGCCGGGCCGGGATCTCCTCGGGGCCGCTCTCGCCGAGCAGTTGCCGGCGCAGTGACTCCAGTGCCCGCCCGATCCGGGCCAGTTCCCCGAAGCCGTGCACCGGAACCGGTCGGTACAGCTCCTCCAGCGCGGCCGTCCCGTCCTCGGTCGCGCCCCTGGCCAGCCGGCCGGCGGACAGATACAGCCGCAGCAGCGGCCGCTGCACGGAGAAGTGCAGTGCCAGCCCGAGCAGCAGCGCGACCCCGGCCAGCGCCACCGCGGCCTTGAGGGCGAAGGGCAGGTAGTCGGTGGCGCCGGTCGCGACGGGCACCGCGCGGGAGGTGAACACCACGAGACCGAGGTCGTCGGTGCTGCCCGGACCGGTCGCCGAGGCGACCTGGGCCCAGCCGGCCACCGTGCGCCGGCTGCCCGTGGTGGCGCCCAGCAGGCTTCCCGAGCCGTCGGTGTCAGGCCCCGCCTTCGCCGCACGGGACGCCGTCGCGGGCAGCCCGCTGTCGGCGGCGGCCGGCGCCGCCGTGCCGCGGGTCGTGGTGGCGAGTGCGGTGCCGCTCGCGTCGAGCACGGCAGCGGTGCGTCCGTCGCCGAACGTCGTGAGAGCGGGGAGCACCTCGGAGACCACGAGCAGCCACTGCCGGTCTGCCCGGTTCACCAGCTGGTCCTGGTTGGCGTCGTCCTGCTGCGCGGGCACCGTGACCTTGGCGAAGTACAGCAGTTCCCGGGTGCCGTTCGAGGTCACCAGGCGGGGCCGGAGCACACCGTGCCCGGACGCCGTCCTGGTGATGTCCACCCCCGCGAGCGGCACCGACTTGCCGCCGGCCGCCAGCAGTTTGCCGGTGCGCGTGTCGAGCAGCACACTGCCGACGACCGCCCTCCTGGCAGAGGTCAGCGCCTTGAGCGTGGTCGTGGGGGTCGACGCGCTCGTCGCGGGGTACGTGTTCGCCGTACGGTGCACCGAGCTCGCCTCGACGTCGATCGCGGTGCGCATCGACAGCGCGGTGTCCGCGGCGATCTGCTGCTCCCCGTTCAACACGGCCTGCGGCACCCGCGTCGCGTGGATGCCGTCGAGGCCGATCACGGTCACGACGGCGACCACCAGCAGCAGTACGACGAGAGCGGCTATCGGCGGGCGCACCCCGCCAAGCATCGGCATATCGGCGCGGCGGCGGACGCGGTGTCGGCGCGGCGCCCGGGGGGCGGAGGGCAGGGCAGGGGATCCTTCCTCAACTGGCGCCAAGCGTTCGAATGTTTGACGTCGCAAACACTCTAGCCTCACACCATCACATAACCATCACATAACCATGCCAGTGTCGTACGTGTGAACTGGCCATGGGGAGAAGGCCGGCCCGCGGTGGGCGACCACCCCCGACACGACGAAGGGCGGACCCGCGAACAGGACCCGCCCCTCGCATCTCCGGTCCGGTCGTCCGGTCAGCGGACGAAGGAGATCTCCGGGTACTTCGTGGAGGGGCCGTCGAGCAGGGTGCTGTGCTTCTTGCTCAGCTCCTGGTCGAAGAAAGCCGCAAGATAGACGCTCTGGACCTTCACCGCCCGGGTCGGGTCGATCGTGCCGTACTGCTGCTGGAGCTGCCACTGGGACATGCCGAGCAGGGGCGCCTGCTGGGGCACCATCCACTCGTTGTCGCTGAAGGACAGGTGCGCCGAGCCCTTGAGCTTGATGTCGACCCGGTAACCCTTGAGGTGCGACCACATCGTGCGCCACGACGAGTCGTTGTTGCGGTTGTGGCTGCCGGAGCTGAAGAGCATGAAGGGGCGCTTCAGGTCCTTATTCTGAGCCGACCCGAAGAACTGGCCGTCCAGGTTGGCACCGGCGGCGATACGGCTGTCGAGCTGCATGGAGGTGGCGACCGCCGCGCCGCCAAGTGACCAGCCGAACATCCCGATGCGCGACATGTCCACCGACTTCGTCAGCCCGGAGGGGAGCGTGGCCTTGCCGGCGTCGGGGTTGCCGCCCTTGCTGAGCGTGCCGAGCTGGTTGATGACGAACTTGATGTCGGCCGCGCGCACCTTCAGCGTGTCGGAGGAATGGGCGCCCGCCGGCATCGTGTTGACCTCGAGCCGGTTGCCCGGGAACTGCACCTCGTTGGCGTCGTGGGTGTGGTCGACGGTGACGACGAGGTAGCCGCGGCTGGCAAGGTCCTGGGCGAGGGCGGTGCCCATCGCGCGGTCCGAGTGCAGTCCGGTCGAGTACAGCAGGACGGGCAGCTTGCCGAGCTTGGTGTTCACCGGGGCGAGGACATGTCCCGCGGTCTTCGGCAGGGTCACCTGCTGCGGCGACAGGCCACGGGTGGCGAGGAAGTGGGCGCCGGAGATCGACGGCATCCAGGGTCCCTGGTAGTGCCCGGACGTGTTGGTGGCCGGGTACCAGAGCGACACCATCAGCTCGCGAGGCTTGCTGCCGGAAACGTAAGGATCCGTACGGGACTTGTCGACGAGGTGCAGGCCCACCATGCCGACGCTGTACTTCCCGGTCGGCGCGGGCATGGTGAGCTGGAGACCGGCCGCGTTGGCGCGGCCGGCTGCGAGGGTCTTGGCGCTGAGGGTCTTGGCGTTGAGGGACTTCTGGGGCACCGCCTCGTCGTTCGTGGGCGCCCAGGGCGTGTTCTGGTCGGCTTGGTCAGTCTGGTCGGGCGAGAACCCGTTGGCCGCAGGCTTGGCGGCCGTGTTCCCGGCGGCCATCGCCGGCGTCATCCCCGCACCCAGGGCGACGGCCAGCGCACTCGCCGTGCCGGCCGCTCTGGCTATCACTTGGCGGCGGTGGCGCGGGCGGCGGTGTTTCATAGAACCCCCTTGTTGGTCGGCGATCGCGGAACGGGCGATCGACTGTCGCACACCGTACCGCCACAGAAATCGACGGCCTTCGGGCCCCCAGCGTTCACCGCGGCAGCGGGCGGGGCGAGCAGCTGAACCATGGCGACCACCGTGGAATCACCGATCAGACACCTCTGCCCGCCACCCCTCGCGGCGCCGGCGCACGAGTCCGGCGAGCTTCAGTGGACCGGCGGCCGTCCGTTGACGTCGGCAGAAATGAGGAACTTCACTCGTTGGTTTCCTCGGCGGGTCGGACATGGAGGAGAGGGCCGGCCGGGTCCGTGAGGCGGCTGCGACAGAGCTGGAGTACACCGCCTGACGTTCCGGCGCGGGTGCAGACCGGCCCCGCCTGTGCGCTTTCCCCGTGGCGGGTGGGATCTTGTCCAGGTCCATGGCGACTGCGATGAGGAGCAGGTCTTCGAGGTTGGGACACGATCGTCGGCTTCCGGCCGCTAACCTGTGCGTATGCCTCGCTACGAGTACCGCTGCCGGACCTGCGGCGACACCTTCGAACTGAGCCGCCCCATGGCGGAATCCGCCGCTCCGGCGGACTGTCCCGCCGGGCACGACGACACGGTGAAACTCCTGTCGACCGTCGCGGTCGCCACCGGCGGGTCGGCGTCCGCGCCCGCCCCGCGCCCGTCCGGAGGGGGCGGAGGCGGGTGCTGCGGCGGCGGTTGCTGCGGCTGACCGACCAGGATTTTTCAGGAAGTCTTCAGCTTTTCTTCGCCCGAATCCTCCGCGCGGCCCGGGCGTGTCGCACTCTCAGACCCTACGAGGCCCCCGCACAGGCCGGGCACGGCTCCCCCTCGGGCCACGCCCGGCTCCCGCTCAGACCGCGCCCGGGCGGCCACAGGCGTGCACGAACTCCCGCAGGATCCGCTCCCCCGCCACGACCCCCCGCTCCGGGAGGGCGGTGATCGCCGGCGCCGTCCAGTCGGCCTCGGCCAGCTCCCCGTGGCCCGGCCGCCAGCCGCGGTCGGCGGCGAGCAGCAGGTCGGCGTCGAGGAGGGAGTCACCGGCGGCGAGGGTCAGGATCGCGCCGGTGCGGCGGGCGACCTCGCGCACCGCCGCGCTCTTGGTGAGCGGCTTCGGCACGGCGTAGATCTTGCGGCCCTGCAGCGACACCGTCCAGCCGCGGCCCTCCGCCCAGACGGCGAGCTCCTTCACCCACTCCTCGGGCAGCAGCTCGCGCTCCACCACCAGATAGGCGAACAGGTCCTCGGCGACCCGGTGCTTGCGGACCCAGACCGGATCGGCGGTGGCCGCCAGATACTCCCGCACCTCGTCCAGCGGCGCGCACTCGCTGGCGAGCCGCGCGGTCACGGCCGCGTGCCAGTCGGGGTCGGAGACACCGTCGACGAGCAGGTGCCCGCCGTTGGCGCAGATCGCGTACTCGGGCGCGGGGCCCGGCAGGTTGATGCGCTGGTACTGCTTGCGGGTGCGGGTCGTGGTGGGCACGAAGTGGGCCGTGTCGCCGAGTTCGGTGAGCAGCGCGGCGGCCGTCTCGGTCATGTACGACAGCGGCTTGGCCTCGTGCACCTCGACGCAGAGCAGCCGGGGCGCCCGCGCGTCCGGCATGGTCAGCGCGAGGGCGGCGGAGGAGTAGATCAGCGTACGGTCGAGATCGCTGGCGACAAGCACCCTGGGCGCGGACATCAGACCGTCACCGCCTTGCCGTCGGCGCCGGTCGCGCCGCGCGTGTACTTCGGGTGGATCAACCCCACGCAGGTGTAAGGGAGTTCGTCGACCTCCTCGACGGGCACCCCGCGCTGCTGGGCGAGCAGGCGTACGTGGTCGAGGTCGGCGCCCGCTCCGGCGCGCGCCAGGATCTTCCAGGGGACGCGGCGCAGCAGCACGCGGGTCGTCTCGCCGACGCCCGGCTTGACGAGGTTCACGTCGTGGATCTCGTAGTCCTCGCTGATCCGCTCGACGGCCGCCCAGCCCTCCCAGGTGGGGGTGCGGTCGGTGGCGAGGAGCTCCTTGGCCTGGGCGCAGGCCGCGTCGGCGACGTCGGGGAAGTGGGCGGCGACGGCGTCCAGGAAGTCGACGGAGACATCGGAGCCGGCGAGCTCGCGGTAGAACTTCGCGCCGTGGAAGTCGTACTCGCCGACCAGGTCCGAGCGCAGCACGGTACGCGAAATCAGGCCTGAGACCGTCGAGTTGAGGCAGGCGGAGGGGATGAGGAAGTCCTCGCGGGTGCCGTACGTCCGTACGCACGAGCCCGGGTCGGCGAGGACCGCGATCTCCGGGTCGAAGCCGGTGATCCCTTCGGCGGACTCGAACTCCCCGATGGCCGCGGTGAGTTCGCGGGTGATGGCGCCCTTGCCGGTCCAGCCGTCGACGAACACGACGTCGGCCGGGTCGTGGTGGGCGGCCAGCCAGCGCAGCGCGTTGGCGTCGATGCCGCGGCCACGGACGATGGAGACGGCGTAGTGCGGCAGGTCGAGGCCGTGCCGGTGCTTGGCCCAGCGGCGCATCAGGACGCCGACGGGGGTGCCCGCGCGGGCCAGCGAGACGAGGACCGGACGCGGGGAGCGTTCGGCGAGCACCAGCTCGGTGACGGCGCCGACGGCCTGGGCGATCCGGGCGGCCGAGGTGCCCAGGGCCGACTGGAACAGCTCCTGGTACTGGGGGCTCGGCTGGTACTCGACCGGCAGCGACTCCGCGTAGTGCGCGCCGCCGCTCTGGATCGCCTCCTCGCGCTCCTCGGTCGGCGCCTCCAGCGTCACGTCCGAGAGGTCCTGCAGCAGCCAGCCGACCTCGTCGGGCGCGTACGAGGAGAAGGCGGGGCCGCGGAGGGGCTCGGGGAGCATGGAGGGCCTTTCTGTGGACGGCCGTGCGGGGGCGTACGACGGGACGACGGCGAGCAGGACGCTCGGGGTGTGCTCCGCGAGCTGGGCCAGCAGGCCGTCGGGGGCGTGCAGGCCGGGTGTGTCGGCGGCGGAGTCGACCACGGCCACGACCGCGTCGAAACCGGCACCCGCGACGTTGTAGGCGTACCGCTCACCCGGTCCGTCGTCGGGGTCGTCGTGGGCCGGGAAGACGAGGCGCGTCCGTATGGCGTAACCGGGGTCGTCGAGGGCGAGCACCGGGGAGCGGGTCGTCGTGGAGTACCGCACCTCGGCGGGCACCACCTGCTCCAGCTCCCTGGCCAGCCTGAGCGGCGCGTACATCAGCTCCTCGAAACCGAGTACGAGGACGCGCCGCGCCCCCTCCGGCAGCGCGTCGGCGACCCGCGCGGCCATGGCGGGCAGCGCCGCGTCCAGCCGTATTCGATGCCCGGGCGTGAACCCGTGCCGTCCCCCGTCGGGCAGGCCCCGGGGCCAGCCGAGCTCTACACGGGTGGCACCGGAGTGCCCCCGACGGCGGGCGGAGGGCTCGCCGCGCTCGGTGGTCTCGTGTTCCGCCACCAGCGCCTGGCCCTTCTCGAGGACGCCCTCCGGGAGGTTCACGGTGCCCCGCGCCGCGGCGACCAGGTCCACCCGTGCGCCGATCTCCGTCGCGAACTCCGCCAGCCGGCCCAGGTCCGCGGCCGAGCGCATGTCGACCAGGGCCACGACCACATAGCGGTCGCGCGGATAGCGGGCGTGGAGGTCGCGGATGGTGTTGAGGACCGTGTTGCCGGTGGAGAACTCGTCGTCGACGAGGACCAGGGGGCCCGGGCCCGCCAGCAGACCGGGGTTCTCCGGCAGCAGGAGGTGGGAGGTGGCGTGGGAGTGGGACTCCTCGAAGCCGCCCGCCGTGTCGACGCCGGGGACCGGGCGGCGGGTCGAGTGGAGGTAGGGCGCGAGGCCCACGCCGTCGGCGACGGAGTGGCCGAGGCCGGTGGCCGTCTCGGCGTACCCGAGGACGACGGCCGCGCGGGCGTCCTCGGTGCCGAGCAGCTCCCGCACCCGCCGGCCGAGCGCGAACCCGTGTCCGTACACCACGGACGGCGACTGCGGGACGTGCTTGCCGAGCACGTTCGACACGAGCAGATGCGCCCGGCGGGGGTTGCGCCGCAGCGCGAGCCCCAGCAGGTCGCTCAGCTCCTCGTCACCGACGAGCTCGACACCCAGTCGCTCGGCGACCCAGGTCCCCGTCCACACCACGTTCTTCATCGATTCCTTGTCGGTCGGTCGAGGTCGCTCGAGCCGGCGCGGTTCACGCAGGCAGGGCGGCCGCGAGCAGTTCCACGAAGCCGATGTCCTCGTTCGCCACACCGAACACCTCGGCGCGCTGGAGGGTGCGCTCGGCCCAGGCGCGGTGCGGCTTCACTTCATTCATTTTGTTCGTGTACGCCGACCGCAGCACGCCCCCGCCGCCCCGCTCGGGCCTGAGGATGTCCTGCGCGTCGCTGTACTCCTCGTGGCTGACCACGGACAGCGCGTGCACCGCCGGTACGTGGGAGGGGTGGATACAGGTCTTGCCGAGCAGACCGTTGGCCCGGTCGAGGGCGATCTCGCGCAGCAGCCCGTCCAGGTCGTGCTCGATCAGCGCCTGGCGCAGCTCCTCGACCTCGCCCTCCTGGAAGGGGCTGCGGCGCAGCTGCGGCTTGAACATGCGCTCCTGGACCCGGAAGTACTCCCACACGGGCCCGGTGACCGTGAACCCGGTGCCGTCCGAGCGGCCCAGCATGTTCACCACGTCCGCGATCACGGAGGCGACGATCTGGACGTCGTAAGCCGTCATGTCGGGCGCCCTGCGCAGCCCGTACGCCGAGCAGAAGTCCGTGACGCCCAGGCGCAGCGCGAGGACGCGGTCGCGGTACTTGTCGACGACCCGGGAGATGCCCTCCAGGGTCTCCCGGCGGCTCTCCAGGTACAGCAGGCCGGGCGACTCGAGGACCGGCATCGCGAACAGCCGCCGGCCGCTCGCGGACTCGGCCGCGGTGAGCGCCTCCATGAACGGGACGCCCCGCTCCTCGGTGAACTTCGGCAGGACGAACCCGGACAGCAGCCGCACGGACGCGCCGAGCCGCCGGACGAGGTCCGGGATCTGGTCGGGCTCACGGACCCGTACGAACAGCAGCGGGAGCCCGTCGGTTTCCGGCCGTCCGGCGAGGTCGGCGAACTGCCGGACCAGGTTCTCCTCGGCGCCCACGACCTCGGCGTCGTCGATCGAGTCCTCCAGGCACAGCACCATGGAGACCACGCCGCGCCCGGCCTGCTTGACGACGTCGTCGGCGAGACGGGGTCTGGTCGCGGGGCTGTACAGGGTGGCGCCGAGGGCCGCCGCGAGCACGCGGGCGGGCGAGTCGGCGGTGAAGACGCACGGCTCCCGGTAGAAGAGACGCTGCCGCTCTTCAGGGGCGATGTGCCCGAAATGACGCATGAAACTCCCCCGTGGCGGCTAGGCGGACTTACGTGAGGTGGCCGGTAATAGTACGTACAAATCCATGTCAGTCGTTCCCACAAGGCGTGAAGTTCAGGTAACTCGGCCATGTCGGTTGCCCGCACGTCCCGACCGGGAATCCTTACCCCCGCGTTGTCGTGACCAGGACCGAGAGGGCAGGATGACCGCATGACGCACGCGATGCTGAAGGGGTCGAACGTCCCGCTGGACGCCACAGCGGTACGTGCCGTGCTGCGCTGGACGCCCGGGCAGGGTGTCCCCGATGTCGATGTCTCTGCGCTGCTCCTCGGTCCCGACGGTCGTGTGCGATCCGACGAGGACTTCGTCTTCTACAACCAGCCACGCCATCCCTCGGGCAAGGTGTGGCGACTTGGCAAGAAACGCGTCGCCGAGGGCCTCACCGACACCATCCAGACGGATCTGACGGGTGTCGAGTCCGGTGTCGGACAGATTCTGCTGGTCGCATCGGCGGACGGTGTCACCTTTGACCAGGTACGCGCCCTACGCATCCTGCTGTACGACGCGTCCGGCACGACCGGCACCACCGGCTCGGACGGTGAGCCGCTGGCCTACTTCGACATCAAGCCGGAGACGGGTACGGAGACGGCGCTGATCTGCGGCGAACTGTACCGGCGCGGTCAGGGCTGGAAGTTCCGGGCACTCGGCGAGGGCTATCCGAACGGTCTGGAGGGGCTCGCCTCCGACTTCGGGATCACGGTGGACGAGTCCGAGCCGGAGGCCGTCGCGCCCGTGCCCGACGCCACCGCCTGGGCGGACCCCGCGGCCTCCCCGGAGACCTCGGTGCCGCTCCCGCCCGAGCAGTCCGCACCGGTGCCCCAGCAGCCCGCCTACGGCTATCCGGGGCCCGCGCAGACGGCCCCCGCCCAGCCCGCGTACGGCTACCCCCAGCCGACCAGCCAGCCCGCCTACGGCTACCCGGGGCCCGCGCAGACGGCCCCGGCCGTCCAGCCGGCCTACGGCTTCCCGCAGGCGGTCGGCTCCCTCCCCGACCCGGATTTCAGGCTGCCGCCACAGGGGCCACAGTTCATCGGACGCTAGGAAAGCGCCCCCGAAGGGGCGCGGGGCTGCATTCGACATGCGGCTCCGCCGCGTGGGCGCGACAAGCCACAGCGGCCCCGCAGCCGCGACTCCTCGGATGCACCCGAGCTCCAGGGCGAACCATCAACGGTCGGCCTTGGACTTGTACCCCCGCCCCCACTGCAACCCCCACCCGTACAACCGGTCCAGCTCCGCCTGGAACCCGTACACGAACTTCACCTCACGCCGCACGGTGATCTCGCCCTTGTTGTTCTCGATCATCACCACCGCGCAGGAGCGGGCCTGCGGATGCCGCTCGTCGAGGCCGATCTCGATCCGGGGCCCGTTGCTCGGGTAGAGCGTGATGATGGCGTGCGTACGGTCGAAGGCGGGCGTCTGGTCGTAGATGTACACGAAGACCAGGAGCCGCTTGATGTCGTCGCGATGGTCGAGGTTGACGTAGGCCGTCTCGCCGGACGCCGAACCGAACCGGTCGTCACCGCTGAGCTTCACGTACGGCGGGTCGTTGATGTCGCCGAGGAAGTTGCCCAGGGGCTGCACCACGCCCTTGGAGCCGTCCGCGAGCTCGTACATCACGCCCAGGTCGAGGTCGACGTTCACCATGCTCTGGGTGTGCGCCTGGACCACGTCCGGCTTGAAGGTCTTGAAGGGGTGCCGCAGCAGGCTGCCCCGCTGCTGGCCGCCGCCGATGTCCGACGTGCGCATGCGCCAGGACAGGTTGATGCGCAGGTTGCCGGTGGCCGCGCCCTGCTTGGTGAGCGAGACCGTGTGGTTCCGCTTGGTCAGTTCTATCGAGTTGGTGGCGGCACTGCCGGAGTCGAAGTCCGTCGAGCGTCCGCGCCACAGGTCGTCCCAGAAGCCCATTGCCTTGTCCCGCCCCCACGTTGCCTGGATATGCGACGGGGCGGCCACGAGGACTCGTCCTCGACGGCCGCCCCGCTCAGAGCGTTCCCGGAATCACGCTCCCGGACTCACACCCCGGACGAGACCTCAGTCTTGTCGTCCGAGGCCGTCGCTTTTCCCTCGGCCTCCGCGAGCGCCCTGTTGCGGCGCACCGAGGACCAGAAGGACCAGGCGATCAGGACGACACCGACGAGACCGGTGATGACCTCGTGGATCTGGTACTGGATGGTGACCAGGAGGATCACGGCGAGGGCGCCGATGGCGTAGTGCGCGCCGTGCTCCAGGTAGACGTAGTCGTCGAGGGTGCCCTGGCGGACCAGGTAGACCGTGAGCGAGCGGACGTACATGGCGCCGATGCCGAGGCCGAGCGCCATCAGCACGATGTCGTTGGTGATGGCGAAGGCGCCGATGACACCGTCGAAGGAGAAGGACGCGTCCAGGACCTCGAGGTAGAGGAACATGAAGAACGCGGCCTGACCTGCGAGGACGACGGCCGGCTTCTTCTTGCCGGTCCGCGCGGCCTCCTCCTCTTCCTCGTGCTCGCGCTCCTCGTCTTCCTCGAGCTTGTCCTCGAAGTAGCCGGAGAGCCCGCCGACGACCATGTACGTGATCAGGCCCGCGATGCCGGCGATCAGCACCGTCTGCGCCTTGTCGATGTGCGCGCCGCCGTGCTGGTGGGCGTGGACCGCGAACGTCATGGAGGAGACCAGCAGCACGACCAGGGCGATGCAGACCGACAGCATGTCGACCTTGCCGAGCTTGGCCAGCGGACGCTCGATCCAGCGCAGCCACTGGATGTCCCGGTCCTCGAAGATGAAGTCGAGGAAGATCATCAGAAGGAACATGCCGCCGAAGGCGGCGATCGCCGGGTGGGCGTCCGTGACCAGCTGCTGGTACTGGTCCTTGTCGGTCAGCGCGAGGTTGACCGCCTCGATCGGGCCCTTCTTGGCCGTGACCGCCACGATCACGACAGGGAAGACCAGCCTCATGCCGAAGACGGCGATCAGCACACCCACCGTGAGGAAGATCTTCTGCCAGAAGGCATTCATCTTCTTCAGGATCCCGGCATTGACCACCGCGTTGTCGAAGGACAGCGAGATCTCCAGGATGGCCAGGATCGCCACGATGCCAAAGGCGGTCCACCCCCCGTAGATCACCGCTGCGACCAAGCCGAGCGCGGTGACCGCAAACGACCAGCCGAAGGTTTTCAGAAGCACTGGCTACCCAATCATCGTGTATGTACGGGTCTCCCCCGCGCCGTACTCGGCTTTACCTACTGTTGACCACGAAGTCTAGAGGGCCGCCCCTTCGGCTGACTCGGGCGGGCCCTAGGAAACATTGACTCCGAAGTCGAGCGCGATGCCACGCAGACCGGACGCGTACCCCTGTCCGACCGCTCGGAACTTCCACTCCTGGTTGTAGCGGTAGACCTCGCCGAAGATCATCGCCGTTTCCGTCGAGGCGTCCTCGGACAGGTCGTAGCGGGCGAGCTCCTGGCCGTCGGCCTGGTTGACCACGCGGATGAACGCGTTGCTGACCTGGCCGAAGGTCTGACCGCGGTTGTCGGCCTCGTGGATGGAGACCGGGAAGACGATCTTGTCGACGTTGGCCGGCACCTTGGAGAGGTCGATCAGGATCGACTCGTCGTCGCCCTCGCCCTCACCCGTGAGGTTGTCACCGGTGTGCTCCACGGAGCCGTCCGGGCTCTTGAGCTGGTTGTAGAAGATGAACCACTCGTCGCCGAGCACCCGGCCGGAATTGCACAGCAGGGCGCTGGCGTCGAGGTCGAAGTCGGCTCCGGTGGTGGAGCGCGCGTCCCAGCCGAGCCCGATCATCACGTGCGTGAGGTTGGGTGCGGCCTTGGAGAGGGAGACATTGCCTCCCTTGGCGAGCGTGACGCCCATGATGCTGGTCCTCCCCGAGGTCAAACTTTCAGTTGTGCCGCGCGACCTGCGCGCGGTGGTCCAGCGGGTCCGGCGCCGCACATGAAGCGTGCGGCGCCGGGCCTGGAGCCGAAGGCCGTACGGCTCAGACGTTCACGTCGGACGGTCGCGTCAAACGTTCAGATCAGACGTTCGCGTCCGACGTGTCCCCGTCCGACGGTCGTGTCAGACGTTGACGCCGAAGTCCTGCGCGATACCGCGCAGGCCCGAGGCGTAGCCCTGGCCGATGGCGCGGAACTTCCACTCCGGGCCGTTGCGGTACAGCTCGCCGAAGACCATGGCGGTCTCCGTCGAGGCGTCCTCGGAGAGGTCGTAGCGCGCGATCTCCGCCTCGCCGGCCTGGTTCACCACGCGGATGAACGCGTTGCGGACCTGGCCGAAGGACTGCTGGCGGTTCTCGG
Organism: Streptomyces sp. NPDC007095; assembly: GCF_040634475.1. Classification (NCBI taxonomy): domain Bacteria; kingdom Bacillati; phylum Actinomycetota; class Actinomycetes; order Kitasatosporales; family Streptomycetaceae; genus Streptomyces; species Streptomyces sp. NPDC007095. Next base: position 5,467 of record NZ_JBEYFS010000065.1, on the reverse strand, counting down.
CGTCGTAGATGGAGACCGGGAACACGATCTTCTGGACGTCGGCGGGCACGGCGGCGAGGTTGACCTTGATCTGCTCGTCGTCGCCCTCGCCCTCACCGGTGATGTTGTCCCCGGTGTGCTCGACCGAACCGTCCGGGCTCTTCAGGTTGTTGAAGAACACGAAGTTCTGGTCGGTGCTCACCTTGCCGTCCGCATTCGTGAGGATGGCGCTGGCGTCGAGGTCGAAGTCGACGCCGGTGGTGGTTCGGGCGTCCCATCCCAGACCGACGATGACCGCGGTCAGTCCCGGGGCCTCCTTGGTCAGCGATACGTTGCCGCCCTTGCTGAGGCTGACTCCCACGAGTCCTCCCAATGGTGTCCAGGGGCGGGGAGCCCCGTCGTGCGTTGGTATCGGATCAACGTGTCGATCCTAGTGACGGGTTCCCGCACCCTGCAGGCCCTGCGACCGAACAATCACAGGGTGTCGGGCTCACAGAGTGTCGAGCGCCTTCACGTACTCGTTCAGGTCACGCGCGTCCGGCAGACCGTTGACGACGGTCCAGCGGACGACGCCCGCCTTGTCGATGATGAAGGTGCCGCGCACGGCACAACCCTTGTCCTCGTCGAAGACGCCGTACGCGCGCGAAGTGTTGCCGTGCGGCCAGAAATCGGAGAGCAGCGGGTACTCCAGGCCCTCCTGTTCGCCGAAGACGCGCAGGGTGTGGATGGAGTCGTTGGAGACGGCCAGCAGCTGGACGTCGTCGTTGACGAACTTCGGCAGTTCGTCGCGGAGGGCACACAGCTCGCCGGTGCACACGCCGGTGAAGGCGAACGGGTAGAAGAGCAGCACCACGTTCTTCTCACCACGGAAGTCGGACAGCTTCACGGTGGCGCCGTGGTTGTCCTTGAGCTCGAAGTCCGGTGCCTCGGTGCCGACCTCGATCGCCATAGTCACACGCTCCCCTTCCAAGGGCCTGTTCGGGTGAACCCCACCCTACGCAGCACCCCCCGCCCCCACCCGCCGCACCCCGACCACGTGCCCCGCTCGCCCCACACAGCACCCCCCGCCCCACCCGCCGCACCCCGACCACGTGCCCCGCTCGCCCCACGCGGCACCTCCGGTACGCGCCTCGCACCCGCGCGCCCGCGCGACCGAGCCCGCGCCGCGCGTGCCACCCACCCGGCCGACAGCGCCACGCGGGCACGGCCGACCTGGGCAACGCCGCCCTGTGGGCACCGCCCGGCCCGGTAAAGCCGCCGTCCGGCGCGAGGCCGATCGCGGGACCCCGCCGCCCCGACGCGGCGCGCGCCCGCTCGTCCGGAACGCAACGCCTTGCGGGGGCTGCCGCCATTCGGGTGGGGTGTTGTCTCGGAAGCCGGCGTTCCGGCCCGGGGACCGCGGCGGTGAGATGGTCCGGCGCGGGTGCTCCTCGCCTCCCCCACAGGCCCGGGGCATGGGGGAGGCCCCCGGCGGCGGGGACGCCGACGGGGGCCTCTTGGGTGGTTTGGTGCGGCAGACGGAGCGAGAGCTCAGCGCTTCGACTTGGGCGTGGCCAGACGCGTGCCCGACCACTCCTTCCCGACCGAGATGCTCTTCGTCTGGGAGAGGCCGGCAGTCTGGGCGGCGTCACTGATGTCGCTGGGCTCGACGTAGCCGTCCCGGCCGGTCTTCGGGGTCAGCAGCCAGATCATGCCGCCGTCCTCAAGGAGACCGATGGCGTCCACCAGAGCGTCCGTAAGGTCGCCGTCCTCGTCGCGGAACCACAGCAACACGACGTCAGCGACGTCGTCGTAGTCCTCGTCGACCAGGTCCTGGCCGATCAACGATTCGATACCTTCACGGAGCTCGTGGTCAACGTCGTCGTCGAAGCCGATCTCCTGGACCACCTGTCCGGGCTCGAACCCCAGCCTGCCGGCCGGGTTGGTCCGCTCCTCCGCGTGGTCCGCGGTCGCGCTCACGGCTTGCCTCCTGATCATGTTTCGGTAGATGTCTCAGCCACGCGCGTACGCGAAGCATTGGCCGTAGTCCACACGGGCGGGGCGGATCGCGCAAGTACCCGGCCGTCGAGACCGCCGAAACGGTGACGATCCCGGCGGTGTCGGCGCAACCCCAGGCATGGATTCAAGGCCATAAGTGACGCACACCACACCCTTCTGCCCCATTTATGAATTTCGGAACCCTTGGAGCGTACGAGACCCGAACGACTTTGCGGAACGCGTCACGGAGTGAGCGTATCGTTGCGTTTTGGTCGGGCACGTCCCAACGAACTGCGGGAATGTGTTGGTTACCTCTCGGTAGAGATGACGATTCCGTTCCCGAGGTACACGATGGGGATCGGTGCAGACAGACCGAAAAACCGCCCCAGACAGCCTCCCAGACAACCCCTCGGGCAGCCCTCACACGCCCCTCTGACAGTGAAGGAACAGCGTGGCTTCCGGATCCGATCGCAATCCGATCATCATTGGCGGCCTTCCCAGTCAGGTCCCGGACTTCGACCCCGAAGAGACCCAGGAGTGGCTCGACTCCCTCGACGCCGCCGTCGACGAGCGCGGCCGTGAGCGCGCCCGCTATCTGATGCTGCGGCTGATCGAAAGGGCCCGCGAGAAGCGCGTGGCCGTGCCCGAGATGCGCAGCACGGACTACGTCAACACGATCGCCACCAAGGACGAGCCCTTCTTCCCCGGCAACGAGGAGATCGAGCGCAAGGTCCTCAACGCCACCCGCTGGAACGCCGCCGTGATGGTCTCGCGCGCCCAGCGTCCCGGCATCGGCGTCGGCGGCCACATCGCCACCTTCGCCTCCTCCGCCTCGCTCTACGACGTCGGCTTCAACCACTTCTTCCGTGGCAAGGACGAGGGCGACGGCGGCGACCAGATCTTCTTCCAGGGGCACGCCTCCCCCGGTATCTACGCCCGCGCGTTCCTCCTCGACCGGCTCTCCGAGCAGCAGCTCGACGCGTTCCGGCAGGAGAAGTCGAAGGCTCCGTACGGTCTGTCCTCGTACCCGCACCCGCGCCTGATGCCGGGCTTCTGGGAGTTCCCGACCGTCTCCATGGGCCTCGGTCCGCTCGGCGCGATCTTCCAGGCGCGGATGAACCGCTACATGGAGGCGCGCGGCATCGCGGACACCTCCAAGTCACACGTCTGGGCGTTCCTCGGGGACGGCGAGATGGACGAGCCGGAATCGCTCGGACAGCTGTCCATCGCCGCTCGAGAGGGTCTGGACAACCTGACCTTCGTCGTCAACTGCAACCTCCAGCGCCTCGACGGCCCGGTACGCGGCAACGGAAAGATCATCCAGGAGCTGGAGTCCCAGTTCCGGGGCGCCGGCTGGAACGTCATCAAGCTGGTCTGGGACCGCACCTGGGACCCGCTGCTCGCGCAGGACCGCGACGGCGTGCTGGTCAACAAGCTGAACACCACCCCGGACGGCCAGTTCCAGACGTACGCCACCGAGACGGGCGACTACATCCGCCGGCACTTCTTCGGCGACGACCACCGGTTGCGGGCGATGGTCGAGAACATGACCGACGACCAGATCCTGCATCTGGGGCGCGGCGGTCACGACCACAAGAAGATCTTCGCGGCGTTCTCGGCGGCCAAGGCGCACGCGGGCCAGCCGACGGTGATCCTGGCGCAGACGGTCAAGGGCTGGACGCTCGGCCCGAACTTCGAGGGCCGCAACGCCACGCACCAGATGAAGAAGCTGACGGTCGCCGACCTCAAGGGCTTCCGGGACCGTCTGCACCTGCCGATCTCCGACAAGGAGCTGGAGTCCGGCGCGCCGCCGTACTACCACCCGGGCCGGAACTCGGAAGAGATCCAGTACATGCACGACCGCCGCAAGGGGCTCGGCGGATACGTCCCCACGCGCGTCGTACGGTCGCAGCCGCTGGCCCTGCCGGACGACAAGGCGTACGCGAGTGTGAAGAAGGGCTCCGGTCAGCAGTCGATCGCCACGACCATGGCGTTCGTGCGACTGCTGAAGGACCTCATGCGGGACAAGGAGATCGGCAAGCGGTTCGTACTGATCGCGCCCGACGAGTACCGCACGTTCGGCATGGACTCGTTCTTCCCGAGCGCGAAGATCTACAACCCGCTCGGCCAGCAGTACGAGTCCGTGGACCGCGATCTGCTCCTGGCCTACAAGGAGTCGCCGACCGGCCAGATGCTGCACGACGGCATCTCCGAGGCGGGCTGCACGGCCTCGCTGATCGCCGCGGGTTCGGCGTACGCCACGCACGGCGAGCCGCTGATCCCGGTCTACGTCTTCTACTCGATGTTCGGTTTCCAGCGCACCGGTGACCAGTTCTGGCAGATGGCCGACCAGTTGGCGCGCGGTTTCGTCCTGGGCGCGACCGCCGGCCGTACGACTCTGACCGGTGAGGGCCTTCAGCACGCGGACGGCCACTCGCAGCTGCTCGCCTCGACCAACCCGGGCTGTGTCGCGTACGACCCGGCGTTCGGGTTCGAGATCGCGCACATCGTCAAGGACGGTCTGCGCCGGATGTACGGCTCGTCCGACGAACACCCGCACGGCGAGGACGTCTTCTACTACCTCACCGTCTACAACGAGCCGATCCAGCACCCGGCCGAGCCGGCGAACGTGGACGTGGACGGCATCCTCAAGGGCATCCACCGCTACTCGGAAGGGACTTCGGGTTCCGTCCCGGCGCAGATCCTGGCGTCCGGTGTCGCCGTGCCGTGGGCGGTCGAGGCGCAGCGGATCCTCGCCGAGGAGTGGAACGTACGCGCCGACGTCTGGTCGGCGACCTCCTGGAACGAGCTGCGGCGCGAGGCCGTCGACGTGGAGCGGCACAATCTGCTGCACCCCGAGGAGGAGCAGCGCGTCCCCTATGTGACGCAGAAGCTGAGCGGCGCCGAGGGTCCGTTCGTGGCCGTCTCCGACTGGATGCGATCGGTTCCGGACCAGATCTCACGGTGGGTGCCGGGCACGTACCAGTCGCTGGGCGCGGACGGCTTCGGCTTCGCGGACACGCGCGGCGCCGCCCGGCGCTTCTTCCACATCGACGCGCAGTCGATCGTGGTCGCGGTGCTGACCGAGCTGGCCCGTGAGGGCAAGGTCGACCGGTCGGTGCTGAAGCAGGCGATCGACCGCTATCAGCTGCTCGACGTGGCGTCGGCCGACCCGGGAGCGGCGGGCGGCGACGCGTAGGCGCTCCGCGCGAGCGCCGGTGGATGACCGAGGGCCTGTCGTCTGGATCAGGTCGTTTCAGGAGCCGGCGCTTGATCAGTGGCGGTGAGCGGGGTCTGGTGCGTGCGGCTGCAAGGCGGAGGAGGGAAGCGACGCGGAGCGTCGTCGACCGACGACAACGCCGCAGATGTGCGTGCCGGACCCCGCGGCCCAGGCCTGATCCAGACGACAGGCCCTAGGCCCTGTCGTCAAATTCCCGTCTGCCCCGCGACGCCATGCACGCACTCTCACCGCACCAGGCACAGATCCAAGTACGTCCAGTACGAGGGCCTG
>NZ_JBEYFS010000064.1:0-54446 GCF_040634475.1 Streptomyces sp. NPDC007095 | reverse complement strand
GCGGGGTGGCCGCTGCCGCGTCCAGGAGCCACAGGGTGCGGGAGCGGCCGTGGGCTCCGGCCGCCGGGGCCTGCACCTCGCCCGCGCCCGAGAGGGCGATCGCCGCGGCCTGCGCCTTGTCCTCGCCGGCCGCCAGCAACCAGACCTCACGGGCGGAGCGGATCGCGGGCAGGGTGAGCGTGACCCGGGTCGGCGGGGGCTTGGGGGCGCCGTGCACGCCCACCACCGTCCGCTCCGTCTCACGGACCGCGGGCAGCTCCGGGAAGAGCGAGGCCACGTGGGTGTCCGGGCCGACGCCCAGCATCAGGACGTCGAACGAGGGCACGGAACCGTGGTTCTCGGGGCCCGCGGACTTCGCGAGCTCGGCCGCGTACGCCTCCGCCGCCGCGTCCACGTCGGCACCGTAGGGACCGTCGGACGCGGGCATCGGATGCACCCGCGCGGGGTCCACCGGCACCGAGTCCAGCAGCGCCGCACGGGCCTGGGTGTCGTTGCGGTCCGGATCGCCCTCGGGCAGGAACCGCTCGTCACCCCACCACAGGTCGATACGGCCCCAGTCGACGGCGTCCCGGGCGGGCGCGGCCGCGAGCGCCGCGAGGAGCCCGTTGCCGTTGCGCCCGCCGGTGAGGACCACCGAGGCGTAGCCGCGCGAGGCCTGCGCGTCCACGACCTTGGTGATCAGCCGGGCCGCGGCGGCCTGGGCCATCAGCTCCTTGTCGCGGTGCACGACGAGCTGCGGAGTGTTCACTTGGCGGCCGCCTTCTTCGCAGGGGCCTTCGCAGGGGCCTTCTTCGCGGGCGCCTTGGCGGCGGCGGTCTTGGCGGCCGCCTTCGCCGTGGCCGGCTCCTCCCCGACGGCGTCGGCCGCCGCCCCGTTCAGCCGGTCCACTCCGTACCGCAGCGCCGACGCGTAGGTGTCGTCCGGGTCGAGCCGGCGCAGCTCCTCCGCGATCAGCTCCGAGGTGTCGCGGCGCTTGAGCGCCACCGCACGGTCGGGCTGGCCCTCGATGGAGAGGGTCGCCAGGGTGCCGTCGGCGCGGTCCAGCGTGATCGGGCCGCAGCTCGTTTCCATACGGACGGCGGTGAGGCCGGGGCCGGAGGACTTGGACCGCTTGACGGGGACGTCCAGCCGGTCCGCGAGCCACATGGCGAGCAGCTCCACGCTCGGGTTGAACTCCTCGCCCTCCACCTCGACCGCGTTCACGTCACAGATGACCTGGTCGAGGGCGGCGGCCAGCATCGAGCGCCAGGGCGTGATGCGGGTCCAGGAGAGGTCGGTGTCCCCGGGGGTGTAGGCGTCGGCACGAGCGTTGAGCTCGCGTACGGGCGCCTCGGCGGCGTAGGTGTCGGTGACGCGGCGCTGGGCCAGCTTTCCGAGCGGGTCGTTGGCCGGGTCGAGCGGCGCGCTCACCGGCCACCAGACGACGACCGGCGCGTCCGGCAGCAGCAGCGGCAGGACGACCGAGTCGGCGTGGTCGGCGACCTCGCCGTACAGCCGCAGCACGACCGTCTCGCCGGTGCCCGCGTCCGCGCCGACCCGCACCTCGGCGTCGAGGCGCGACTTCGTGCGGTCGCGGGGCGAGCGGGAGACGCGCTTGATGACCACGAGGGTGCGCGAGGGGTGCTCGCGGGAGGCCTCGTTGGCGGCCTTCAGGGCGTCGTAGGCGTTCTCCTCGTCGGTGACGATGACGAGGGTGAGCACCATGCCGACGGCGGGGGTGCCGATGGCGCGGCGCCCCTGCACCAGCGCCTTGTTGATCTTGCTGGCCGTGGTGTCCGTGAGGTCTATCTTCATGGGCGACGCCAGCTCCGTCCGTCTCGCTCGAGCATTTCGTCGGCCTCGACGGGGCCCCACGTGCCCGAGGGGTACTGCGCGGGCTTGCCGTGCTTGTCCCAGTACTGCTCGATCGGGTCGAGGATCTTCCAGGACAGCTCGACCTCCTCGGTGCGCGGGAAGAGGTTCGAGTCGCCCAGCAGGACGTCCAGGATCAGGCGCTCGTACGCCTCCGGGCTCGACTCCGTGAAGGACTCGCCGTAGGCGAAGTCCATGGAGACGTCCCGGATCTCCATCGAGGTGCCGGGCACCTTGGAGCCGAAGCGGACCGTGATGCCCTCGTCGGGCTGGACGCGGATGACGATCGCGTTCTGGCCCAGTTCCTCCGTCGCCGTGTGGTCGAAGGGGGAGTGCGGGGCGCGCTGGAAGACCACGGCGATCTCGGTGACGCGGCGGCCCAGACGCTTGCCGGTACGCAGGTAGAAGGGGACGCCCGCCCAGCGGCGGTTGTCCACCTCGACCTTGATCGCGGCATAGGTGTCGGTCTTCGACTTGGGGTCGATGCCGTCTTCCTGGAGATAGCCGACGGCCTTCTCGCCGCCCTGCCAGCCGGCCGCGTACTGCCCGCGGACGGTGTCGCGGCCCAGGTCCCGGGGGATCCGGACCGCGCCGAGGACCTTGGTCTTCTCGGCGGCGAGGGCGTCCGCGTCGAAGGAGGCGGGCTCCTCCATGGCGGTCAGGGCCATCAGCTGCAGGAGGTGGTTCTGGATGACGTCCCGGGCGGCGCCGATGCCGTCGTAGTAGCCGGCACGGCCGCCGATGCCGATGTCCTCGGCCATGGTGATCTGGATGTGGTCGACGAAGGACCGGTTCCAGATCGGCTCGAACATCGTGTTGGCGAAGCGGAGCGCCAGAATGTTCTGGACGGTTTCCTTGCCGAGGTAGTGGTCGATGCGGAAGACCTGGTCCGAGGAGAAGACCTCGTGCACGATCGCGTTGAGCTCCTCGGCCGACTTCAGGTCGTGGCCGAAGGGCTTCTCGATGACCGCGCGCCGCCAGGAGCCGTTCGACTGGTCCGCCAGGTGGTGCTTCTTCAGCTGCTGGATGACCACCGGGAAGGCGGACGGCGGCACGGAGAGGTAGAAGGCGAAGTTGCCGCCCGTGCCCTGTGCCTTGTCCAGCTCGTCGATCGTGGCGCGCAGCCGCTCGAACGAGTCGTCGTCGTCGAAGGTGCCCTGGACGAAGCGCATCCCCTGGATGAGCTGCTGCCAGACCTCCTCGCGGAACTCCGTACGGGCGTGTTCCTTGACGGCGTCGTGGACCTCCTGGGCGAAGTCCTCGTTCTTCCACTCGCGGCGGGCGAAGCCGACGAGCGAGAAGCCCGGCGGCAGCAGCCCGCGGTTGGCGAGGTCGTACACGGCGGGCATCAGCTTTTTACGTGACAAATCGCCCGTGACGCCGAAGATGACCAGGCCCGACGGCCCCGCGATACGCGGGAGCCGTCGGTCTGCGGGGTCACGCAGCGGGTTGCTGCTTGACAAGGTTTCAGCCCTCCGAAGGGGCGAGGCGCTTGAGCTCCGCCTCTGTGGACTTGAGCAGGTCGTTCCAGGACGCCGCGAACTTCTCGACGCCCTCGTCCTCCAGGAGCTGGACCACGTCGTCGTACGAGATCCCGAGCTTCTCGACCGCGTCGAGTTCGGCGCGGGACTGCTCGTACGTACCGGCGATGGTGTTGCCGGTGATGTCGCCGTGGTCCTCGGTGGCCTGCAGGGTGGCCTCCGGCATGGTGTTCACCGTGTTCGGCGCCACCAGATCGTCGACGTACAGGGTGTCCTTGTACGCCGGGTCCTTGACGCCGGTCGACGCCCACAGCGGGCGCTGCTTGTTGGCCTGCGCCTTGTCGAGGGCGGCCCAGCGGTCGGAGGAGAAGACCTCCTCGTACGCCTCGTAGGCGAGCCGGGCGTTGGCGAGAGCCGCCTTGCCGCGGGCTGCCTTGGCCTCGGGGGTGCCCAGGGCGTCGAGCCGCTTGTCGATCTCGGTGTCCACGCGGGACACGAAGAAGGACGCCACCGAGTGGATCTTGGAAAGGTCCAGGCCCGCGGCCTTCGCCTTCTCCAGACCCGCCAGGTAGGCGTCCATGACCTCGCGGTAGCGCTCCAGCGAGAAGATCAGCGTGACGTTGACGCTGATGCCCCTGCCGATGACCTCGGTGATCGCGGGCAGGCCCGCCTTCGTCGCCGGGATCTTGATGAGCGTGTTCGGGCGGTCCACCAGCCAGGCCAGCTGCTTGGCCTCGGCGATGGTCGCCGCGGTGTTGTGGGCCAGGCGCGGGTCGACCTCGATGGAGACCCGGCCGTCCTGGCCCTGCGTCGCGTCGAAGACCGGGCGCAGGATGTCGGCGGCGTCACGGACGTCCGCCGTCGTGATCATGCGGATGGCCTCGTCGACGGTGACCTTGCGGGCGGCGAGATCGGTGAGCTGCTGCTCGTAGCCGTCGCCGCTGCTGATCGCCTTCTGGAAGATCGACGGGTTGGTGGTGACGCCCACGACGTGCTGCTGGTCGATCAGTTCGGCGAGGTTGCCGGACGTGATCCGCTTGCGCGACAGGTCGTCCAGCCAGATCGCGACGCCTTCCTCGGAGAGGCGCTTGAGTGCGTCTGTCATGGAAATTGCATCTCCTACGTGTCGTATATCAGCGTCAGCGCTGGGCTGCGGCGATCGATTCCCGGGCGGCGTCGGCGACGTTCTCGGCAGTGAAGCCGAATTCACGGAAGAGGACCTTGCCGTCGGCCGAAGCACCGAAGTGCTCCAGCGAAACAATGCGTCCCGCGTCCCCGACGAACCGGTGCCAGGTCAGACCGATACCGGCCTCGATCGAGACGCGCGCCTTCACCGACGGCGGCAGGACGCTGTCCCGGTACCCCTGGTCCTGCTCCTCGAACCACTCCACGCACGGCATGGACACGACCCGCGTCGGGACGCCCGCGGCCTGGAGCTGCTCGCGCGCCTCCACCGCCACGTGCACCTCGGAACCGGTGGCGATGAGGATGACCTCCGGCTCGCCGCCCTCGGCCTCGAAGCGGACGTAACCGCCCTTGACCGTGTTCTCGTCGGCCTCGTACGTCGGCACGCCCTGACGGGTCAGCGCGAGGCCGTGCGGAGCGCCCTTGCCGAAGACCTTCGTGTAGCGCCTCAGGATCTCGCGCCAGGCGATCGCGGTCTCGTTGGCGTCCGCGGGACGGACGACGTTGAGGCCGGGGATGGCACGCAGCGAGGCCAGGTGCTCGACCGGCTGGTGGGTCGGGCCGTCCTCACCGAGACCGATGGAGTCGTGCGTCCACACGTACGTCACCGGCAGGTGCATCAGCGCGGACAGACGCACGGCGTTGCGCATGTAGTCGGAGAACACCAGGAAGGTGCCGCCGTAGACACGGGTGTTGCCGTGCAGCGTGATGCCGTTCATCTCCGCGGCCATGGAGTGCTCGCGGATGCCGAAGTGGATCGTGCGGCCGTACGGGTCGGCCTCCGGCAGCGGGTTGTCGGCCGGCAGGAACGAGGAGTTCGGGTCGATCGTCGTGTTGTTCGAGCCCGCGAGGTCGGCGGAGCCGCCCCACAGCTCGGGGATGACCGCACCGAGAGCCTGCAGCACCTTGCCGGACGCGGCACGGGTGGCGACACCCTTGCCCGCCTCGAACGCCGGGAGCTTCTCCTCCCAGCCGGCCGGCAGCTCGCACGCGGCGATCCGGTCGAACTCGGCGGCACGCTCGGGCTGAGCGGTGCGCCACTCCTGGAAGCCCTTCTCCCACTCGGCCTTCGCCTCACGACCGCGGTCGAGAGCCTGGCGGGTGTGCGCGAGAACCTCGGCGGCGACATCGAAGGACTTCTCCGGGTCGAAGCCCAGGACGCGCTTGGTGGCCGCGACCTCGTCCTCGCCGAGCGCCGAGCCGTGCGCGGCCTCGGTGTTCTGCGCGTGCGGAGCGGGCCAGGCGATGATCGAGCGCATCGCGATGAACGACGGCTTGTCCGTCACCTTCTTCGCGGCCTCGATGGCGTTGTAGACGGCGTGCGGGTCGATGTCGCCGTCCGGCTTCGGAGCGACGCGCTGCACGTGCCAGCCGTACGCCTCGTACCGCTTGACGGTCTCCTCGGAGACCGCCGTCTCGGTGTCGCCCTCGATCGAGATGTGGTTGTCGTCCCACAGCAGGACCAGGTTGCCGAGCTTCTGGTGACCGGCCAGGGAGGACGCCTCGTGCGAGATGCCCTCCTGCAGGCAGCCGTCACCGGCGATCGCGTAGATGAAGTGGTCGAAGGGGGACTCGCCCTGCGCCGTGTCCGGGTCGAACAGACCGCGCTCGTAGCGGGCGGCCATCGCCATGCCCACCGCGTTCGCGACACCCTGCCCGAGCGGGCCGGTCGTCGTCTCCACACCCGGAGTGTGTCCGTACTCCGGGTGGCCCGGAGTACGGGAGCCCCACGTCCGGAAGGACTCCAGATCATCCAGCTCCAGGCCGAACCCGGCCAGGTAGAGCTGCGTGTAGAGGGTCAGGGACGAGTGGCCCGCGGACAGCACGAAGCGGTCACGTCCGGTCCAGTCGGGATCCGCCGGGTCGTGCCGCATCACCTTCTGAAAGAGGGTGTACGCGGCAGGCGCCAGACTCATGGCCGTACCGGGATGGCCGTTTCCGACCTTCTGTACGGCATCGGCGGCCAGGACGCGGGCGGTGTCGACGGCCCGCTGGTCCAACTCGGTCCACTCGAGGTCTGTGGTGGTCGGCTTGGTGCTCACCCTGGGTCAGGGCTCCTCTCCACATGTCACGCATGTCGAATGCCGGTGCACTGGGCGCCCACCGGCCGTTGTCGAGCCTACCCCCGTAGGTACGCGCGTTTTTTCGAGTCATTCCAGACTGCCGGGACTCTCCGGGATCCGCCTCCCGACTGGTCCGATCCGTGTTCGGCAACTGAATACGGAGCCGCTCGTAAGAGTGCTCAATCGAGCTCCGTCACGCCCGTTGTGCAGGCTCTCTTCCCTCGCTGGTGCGGCCGCTCCCAACACGACCCCACCCCCGCGAAGGCCGAGGTATAGGCAACGTCTACAGTGGCGTGGTACGCGCGAGCCTTTACGGGGAGTTCACACCCGGGGCTTGCTGGGATGTCTCTGTCAGGGGTGTGCGTGACGGCCGTCGAATCCCGTCCAGCGGGGGTGCTCGGGACGAGCAGCAGCCCAAGCCACCGGCCGTTCGGGGCCCGTGTCAAGGCGTTCGTGGCGCTGACCAAGCCGCGAATCATCGAACTGTTGCTGATCACCACCGTTCCGGTGATGTTCCTGGCCCAGCAGGGTGTACCCGACCTCAAGCTGGTCCTGCTCACCTGCCTCGGAGGTTTTCTGTCGGCGGGCGGCGCCAACGCGCTGAACATGTACATCGACCGCGACATCGACGCTCTGATGGAGCGCACCTCGCAGCGCCCGCTGGTCACCGGCATGGTCAGTCCACGCGAGTGCCTCGCCTTCGGGATCACGCTGGCGGTCGTCTCGACCCTGCTGTTCGGACTGACCGTCAACTGGCTGTCCGCCTGGCTGTCACTCGGAGCGCTCCTTTTCTACGTCGTCGTTTACACGATGATCCTCAAGCGGCGCACCTCCCAGAACATTGTCTGGGGCGGCATCGCCGGCTGCCTTCCGGTGCTCATCGGCTGGTCGTCCGTCACCAACTCCATGTCGTGGGCGCCGGTCATCCTCTTCCTCGTCATGTTCTTCTGGACGCCGCCGCACTACTGGCCGCTGTCCATGAAGGTGAAGGACGACTACGCGCGCGTGGGCGTGCCGATGCTCCCGGTCGTCGCCTCCAACAAGGTGGTCGCCCGCCAGATCGTCATCTACAGCTGGGTGATGGTCGCGGTCTCGCTGCTGCTCACCCCGCTCGGCTACACGGGCTGGTTCTACACGCTGGTCGCGCTCGGCGCGGGCGGGTTCTGGCTGTGGGAGGCGCACGGTCTGCAGAACCGCGCCAAGGCCGAGGTGACCGGCGGGAAGCTCAAGGAGATGCGGCTGTTCCACTGGTCCATCACCTATGTGTCGCTCCTGTTCGTGGCGGTCGCGGTGGACCCCTTCCTGCGCTAGGACGGCTCCCTGCTCCTTGACGGGCGGGGTACGTGGGCTAAGCCACGTACCCCGCCCGTCGCCGTTTGATCTACCCGTCGGTAGCATCCTGGCCATGGCAGACACGCAGCAGGTTGACGAGACCACCGGCGCCGCCCAGGACGTCAAGGCCGAGCGCAAGGCGGCCAAGCTCGCCCAGCGGATCAACGCCTTCGCCAAGGAGCACGGCGGGACCGAGGGGCACGTCGAGTACATCGGACAGCGCGGCGCCCGGATCGTCCTCGTCGGTGCGGACGGTGCCTGGGGGGACGTGGTGGCGCCGACCTACACGATTGCCGAAGAGGCCGTGAAGAAGGCCGGGATCACTGTTCACGAGGCGTTCGACGGTGAGTTCGCGGCGAAGGTCAGGACGGGGCCGTACGAGTGGAAGAGGATGGCAGGGATCCAGCTTGGGGCGCCGAGTAACGGCTGACAGTATCTGTTATCTGTCACCTGATAGTTGATATCCGTCATCTGATATCCGCCGGCTGATATCCGTCAGCTGTTGTACGGCTTGCGCTTCACCAACACCTGACGCCCGCCTCACCCGTTAGGACCTGAAGAACGCAACGGTCCAGTCGCGGGGAGTCCGGATGATCGAAACGCCGTCCCTGGTGGACCAGTACTGCCACGGCGTACTGAGGACGGAGCTGGGCCTCGGCACCTTCGAGGCCCACCTCGCCAGAACCGAGGGCCCCCCGGCCCCCGGCACCACCTTCTTCGACACCCAGACCGGCTTCGCGGTACGCCGTTGGTGCCCGCCCCTGCTCGGCCTGGAACCGCACTGTCCGCCTGCCCGCTATCTGGCCAGGCGTCGCGAACTCGGCGTCCTGGAGTCGGGGCGCAGACTCCTGCGTGGTAGCGGCATCACGACGTATCTCGTCGACACGGGGCTGCCCGGGGACCTGACGGGACCGGGCGAGATGGCCTCGACCGGCGCGGCCCACGCCCATGAGATCGTCCGCCTGGAGCTGTTGGCGGAACAGGTCGCGGACACCTCGGGCACCGTCGAGTCCTTCCTCGCCAATCTCGCCGAGTCCGTCCACGGAGCCGCCGCGAACGCTGTCGCCTTCACGTCGGTCGCGGGGGGACGGCACGGTCTGGCGCTCGCACCCGAGCCGCCGGGACCCGGAGAGGTGCGGGGCGCGGCGGGCCGCTGGCTGGCGGGCCGCCGGGTGGGCGGGACGCTGAGCGACCCGGTCCTGCTGCGGCACTTACTGTGGATCGCGGTCGCCTCGGGCCTGCCTCTCCAGCTCCACGCTGGCCTGGGCGAACCCGGTCTGCGCATCGACCGCACCGACCCCGTCCTGCTCACCGACTTCGCCCGTGCCACGGCGGGGCTCGGCACGGATCTCGTCCTCCTGCACGGCTACCCGTACCACCGTCACGCGGCGCACCTCGCCGGGGTCTTCCCGCACGTCTACGCAGACCTGGGTGCGGCCCTGGTGCGTACGGGAGCCCGGGCGGCGGCCGTCCTCTCCGAGATCCTGGAGCTGGCCCCCTTCGGCAAGCTCCTGTTCTCCAGCGGGGCACACGGCCTGCCCGAACTGCACGTCGTCGGCGCCCGCCTGTTCCGCGAGGCGCTCGCCCGGGTGCTGGGCGCCTGGGTCGCCGAGGGCGCCTGGTCGCTGATGGACGCGCAGCGGGTGGCGGGACTGATCGCGGCGGGGAACGCGCGGCGGGTGTACGGAGTGGAGTGAGCCGGTGCCGGATTCCCTGCTACAACCGGCCTACGCGCGCGTGAGCGCCGATTCCGCGGCCGGCCCCGGCAGCTCCGCCGCGTTCTCAGGGCGTTCGCGCAGCGACAGCAGGACCCGCAGCACGCCGATCCACACCAGGCAGGAGCCGAACATGTGGAGGCCGACCAGGGCCTCGGGGAGGTCCGTGAAGTACTGGACGTAGCCGATGACGCCCTGACCGAGCAGGATCAGGAACAGGTCGCGGGTGCGGTCGAGCGGGCCCTTGGGGGCGTCGACGGCCTTGAGGACGAACCACAGGGCGAAGGTCAGCGTGACCACGATCCAGGCCAGCACGGCGTGCAGCTTGGCGACGCTCTCCCAGTTCACGGCCATGCGTTCGACCTCGCTGGAGTCGCCCGCGTGCGGACCCGCGCCGGTGACCACCGTGCCCACCGCGATCAGCAGGATGGCGGCGGCGACCAGGCACCACACGAGCTGCTGCACCGCCTTGCCGACCAGCGGGCGCGGCTCGGCGGAGCCCTCGCGGGTGCGCTGCCACATCACCGTGGCCACCGTGATGAGCGCCGTGGAGAGCAGGAAGTGCGCGGCGACCGTGTAGGGGTTGAGGCCGACCAGGACGACGACGCCGCCGAGGATCGCGTTGCTCATGACGATCCAGAACTGCGCCCAGCCGAGCCGGGTGAGGTCACGCCGCCACGGCTTCTCGGAGCGCGCGGCGATGATCGCCCAGCCGACCGCGGCGCACAGCACGTAGGTCAGCATCCGGTTGGTGAACTCGATGACTCCGTGGAAGCCCATCGCGCTCGTCGTGGTGAGCGAGTCGTCGGTGCACTTGGGCCAGGTCGGGCAGCCGAGGCCCGAGCCGGTCAGCCGGACGGCGCCGCCGGTGACCACGATGACCACCGACATGACGAGCGCGGCGAGGGCCGCTCGTTGCACCGTCCGGGAGGTCGGGGTCCAGCGTTCGGCGATGAGGGCGAGCGGGTTGCGCGCGAAGGCTACGGCGTCGGCTCGGGTCACGTTTGGCACGGGCCCCATCGTAGGCCGCCGCTTGTGCACGCCTTCACGAGGCCCCCGCACCTACGCAAATCGCCACCTCAGCCCGGGAGTCACTCCCAGCGGAAGAACCTGCCCGCCGCTCCCAGGCCCACGACCGCCCACACGGCCAGGATCCCGAGGTCGCCCCACGGCATGCCCGCCCCGTGCTGGAGCACGTCCCGCAGCCCGTCCGAGAGCGCCGAGATGGGCAGCAGGCCGAGCACGTTCTGGGCGCCCGCGGGGAACTTGTCCATCGGGACGATCACCCCGCCGCCCACCAGGAGCAGCAGGAAGACCAGGTTCGCGGCGGCGAGCGTCGCCTCCGCCTTGAGCGTGCCGGCCATCAGCAGGCCCAGGCCCGAGAAGGCGGCCGTGCCCAGGATCAGCAGGAGCAGGACGGCCAGTGGGTTGCCGTGCGGCGACCAGCCCAGCGAGAAGGCGATCACTGTCAGCAGGACGACCTGGAGGACCTCCGTCACCAGCACGGACGCCGTCTTCGCGGTCATCAGGCCCCAGCGGGGCAGCGGGGAGGCGGCGAGCCGCTTCAGGACCCCGTAGCGCCGTTCGAAGCCGGTGGCGATCGCCTGCCCGGTGAAGGCCGTCGACATCACGGCGAGCGCCAGGATGCCGGGGGCCAGGAAGTCGACCGACTTGCCCTTGCCGGTGTCGACGATGTCGACCGAGCTGAAAAGGGCCAGCAGGAGTGTCGGGATGATCACCGTGAGGAGGAGCTGTTCTCCGTTGCGGAGCAGCATCTTCGTCTCGAGCGCGGCCTGCGCGCCGATCATCCGGGGCAGCGGGGCCGCCCCCGGCTTCGGGGTGTAGGTACCGGCGGTGGTCACGAACGCAGCTCCTTGCCGGTCAGTTCCAGAAACACGTCTTCCAGGGTGTGGCGTTCGACGGAGATCTTCTCCGGCATCACGCCGTGCTGCGCGCACCAGGAGGTGACCGTCGCCAGCAGCTGCGGATCGATCTTGCCGCCCACCCGGTACGAGCCGGGCGTCAGCTCCGCGGCCGTACAGTCGGCCGGCAGGGCCTTCAGCAGGGAGCCGACGTCGAGCCCCGGACGGCCGGTGAACCGCAGGGTGTTCTCGGCGCCGCCGCGGCACAGCTCCTCGGGGGAGCCCTGCGCGATGACCTTGCCCGCGTCGATGATCGCGACGTCGTCGGCGAGCTGCTCGGCCTCGTCCATGTAGTGCGTGGTGAGGATGACCGAGACGCCGTCGGCGCGCAGATCGCGGACGAGGTCCCAGGTGGCGCGGCGGGCCTGCGGGTCGAGGCCCGCGGTGGGCTCGTCGAGGAAGACCAGTTCGGGGCGGCCGACCACGGCCATCGCGAGCGCGAGGCGCTGCTGCTGGCCGCCCGAGAGCCGCCGGTAGGTCGTGCGGCCGCAGCTGTCGAGGCCGAGCCGTTCGATGAGCGCGTCCACGTCCAGGGGGTGGGCGTGGAGCTTCGCCACATGGCGGAGCATCTCGTCGGCGCGGGCACCGGAGTAGACCCCGCCGGACTGGAGCATCACGCCGATGCGGGAGCGCAGTTGCCCGGACTGTCTCACCGGGTCGAGGCCCAGGACGCGTACCGTGCCGGAATCCGGCTTCCGGTACCCCTCGCAGGTCTCGACCGTGGTCGTCTTGCCCGCCCCGTTGGGGCCCAGTACGGCGGTGATGCCCGCCTCGGCCACCAGGTCGAGGCCGTCCACCGCGGTCTTGTCGCCGTACCGCTTCACCAGGGCCTGGACCTGGACCACGGGCTCGCTTCGCATGAGGCGCAAGTCTAGGGAGCCGGTCGGGTGATCGGTCGGGCGGGGTTCAGGAGGCGGCCCCGGGCATGACCCATTCCTCCCGGGGGCGGTGCAGCGCCAGCCAGCGCTCCGCGTACGCCACCGCGTCGGCCACCGGGAACAGCCGTACGTCGGCCGCGCCCACCCGGCCCCGTACGACGGGGCGGTCCCGTTCGAAGTCGGAGCCCAGTTCGTCGAAGCGGTCGGAGTCGACGGAGACCTCGGTGACGACCTCCCAGCGGGTCGCTCCCTGCGGGGTGCGCACCGGGCGTCCCACCTCGACGAGCGGGGACGGTATGCGGTATTCGGCCAGGTGGAAGCTGGTGCACGTGTCGTAGCCCGCGCCGAGCAGGAGCACCCGGGCACCGAGGGACTCCAGGCGGGCCAGTGGGCTGCGCTCACCGAGCCGGCAGTCGGGGGCGTGCCACTCGACGATCTCCGCCGCGCGGGGGCCGAGGGCCGCGAAGGAGGTCTGCGGATGGGCGCTGCGCAGGGCGCCGGGCCAGGTGCGGACGGTCTCGGGGACCACGCCGACCCCGCGGCTGGGTGTCACGAGGGGGTCGTACGCGGGCATCGTCGCCCGAATGGGCGACCACCACTCCTCGGGTACGGGCGGATTGCTCCACAGCGCCGGGTCGGAGAGGTCCCCGGACTGGGTGGGGACGACCAGGGTGCCGTCGGGACCGAGGGCGTCGAGCAGTCCCTGGACGACGGCGACGGCGCCGCCGTTGACCCAGCCGAGGGAGCTCAGGGAGGAGTGCGCGAGAAGCGTTTCTCCGGGCTGGACGCCCAGCTCCAGGAGCTGGGCGGCGAGGGTGTCCCGTGTGACGAGTGGGCCGGTCGGAGGGGGTGTCGGCATGGTTCCCGAGTCTTGCGGAGAGCCGGTCCCGAAGCCAGTGAATTGATCGATCAAAGATCGTTTCCGCAGGTCACCTTAGGTAGACCTAAGTGACGCAGCGCACCGCCCCCCTCCGGGGACGCGGCTTGTCAGTCTCTGAGGAATTACGCAACAATGGCGTTGTGAAAAACGTTGGCGAGGCTCGGGAGACCCCCACGGGGGCCCCTCAGGAGGAACTCGCGACCGGTGAGCGTTCGACGCGCAACCGTGTCGCGCGGTCCATCCTGGACCACGGCCCGTCGACCGTGGCCGACCTCGCGGGGCGGCTGGGGCTGACCCAGGCCGCCGTGCGCCGTCATCTCGACGCGCTGGTCGCCGACGACGTGGTGGAAGCACGGGAGCAGCGGGTCTACGGAGCGCGTACGCGCGGCCGCCCCGCCAAGGTGTTCGCCCTGACCGACTGCGGCCGGGACGCCTTCGACCAGTCCTACGACAAGCTCGCCGCGGACGCGATGCGCTGGATCGCGGCGCGCGAGGGCGGGGACGAGGCGGTCGTCGCCTTCGCCCGCGCCCGGATGGCCGCCCAGGCCGAGGCGTACCGCAAGGCCGTCGAGGCCGCCGCGCCGGAGCAGCGCGCCGAAGCGTTGGCCAAGGCCCTGAGTGCGGACGGGTACGCTGCTGCAGCGCGTAGCGCACCGGTCGGCGAGCAGCTCTGCCAGCACCACTGTCCGGTCGCTCATGTCGCCGAGCAGTTCCCGCAGCTGTGCGAGGCGGAGACCGAGATCTTCTCCCAGCTGCTCGGCACCCATGTTCAGCGGCTGGCCACCATCGCCCACGGCGACGGTGTGTGCACCACGTTCATCCCCAAGATTTCCAAGATTTCCGAATCCACCCATAACGCATCTGCAAGTACCGCCGGGAGGAACCCCGCATGACGCTCCCCATCGAGGAGACTGCCCACCCTGAGCTCGAGGGTCTGGGTACGTACGAATACGGCTGGGCCGACTCCGACGTGGCCGGTGCCTCTGCCAAGCGCGGTATCAACGAGGACGTCGTCCGCGACATCTCCGCGAAGAAGAACGAGCCGGAGTGGATGACCAAGCTCCGCCTCAAGGGCCTGCGCCTCTTCGAGAAGAAGCCCATGCCCAACTGGGGCTCGGACCTGTCCGGGATCGACTTCGACAACATCAAGTACTTCGTGCGCTCCACGGAGAAGCAGGCGGAGTCCTGGGAGGACCTGCCCGAGGACATCAAGAACACGTACGACAAGCTCGGCATCCCCGAGGCGGAGAAGCAGCGCCTCGTCGCCGGTGTCGCGGCCCAGTACGAGTCCGAGGTCGTCTACCACCAGATCCGCGAGGACCTGGAGGAGCAGGGCGTCATCTTCCTCGACACCGACACCGCCCTCAAGGAGCACCCGGAGCTCTTCAAGGAGTACTTCGGCACCGTCATCCCGGTCGGCGACAACAAGTTCGCGTCGCTGAACACCGCCGTGTGGTCCGGTGGCTCCTTCATCTACGTGCCGAAGGGCGTGCACGTCGAGATCCCGCTCCAGGCCTACTTCCGTATCAACACGGAGAACATGGGCCAGTTCGAGCGGACGCTGATCATCGTCGACGAGGACGCCTACGTCCACTACGTCGAGGGTTGTACGGCGCCGATCTACAAGTCGGACTCCCTGCACTCCGCGGTGGTCGAGATCATCGTGAAGAAGGGCGCCCGCTGCCGCTACACGACCATCCAGAACTGGTCGAACAACGTCTACAACCTGGTCACCAAGCGCGCCGTGGCGTACGAGGGCGCGACCATGGAGTGGATCGACGGCAACATCGGCTCCAAGGTCACCATGAAGTACCCGGCCGTCTACCTGATGGGCGAGCACGCCAAGGGCGAGACCCTCTCCATCGCCTTCGCGGGCGAGGGCCAGCACCAGGACGCCGGCTCCAAGATGGTCCACATGGCGCCGAACACGTCGTCGAACATCGTGTCGAAGTCCGTGGCGCGCGGTGGCGGTCGTACGTCCTACCGCGGTCTGGTCGAGATCGGCGAGGGCGCCCACGGCTCGAAGTCGAACGTGCTGTGCGACGCGCTGCTCGTCGACACCATCTCCCGCTCCGACACCTACCCGTACGTCGACGTCCGTGAGGACGACGTGTCCATGGGCCACGAGGCGACCGTCTCCAAGGTCTCCGAGGACCAGCTCTTCTACCTGATGAGCCGCGGTCTGACGGAGTTCGAGGCGATGGCGATGATCGTGCGCGGCTTTGTCGAGCCGATCGCCAAGGAACTGCCCATGGAGTACGCGCTTGAACTCAACCGGCTGATCGAGCTGCAGATGGAAGGCGCGGTCGGCTAAGACCCGCCGCCCGGAAACAGCTGGTGGCCCGCCCCTTCCGGCGGGCCCGAGGATCTCAACTGACGCAGGAAAGAGAGCAGACCGACAGCCATGGCTGAGGCTCAGAACATCCCGGTGGGGTCAACCACCGCCGGTCAGATCGCGGTGGCCGCCGAGTCGACCGTCGCCACGCGCATGAGCGCGCCCCCGTCCTTCGACGTGGCGGACTTCCCGGTCCCCCACGGCCGCGAGGAGGAGTGGCGGTTCACCCCGCTGGAGCGCCTGCGCGGGCTGCACGACGGGACCGCGGTCGCGAACGGCGACGGCCTGAAGGTCGACGTGGAGGCGCCCGCGGGCGTCGTCGTGGAGACCGTCGGCCGTGACGACGCGCGCCTCGGCAGGGCGGGCACCCCGGTGGACCGCGTCGCCGCCCAGGCGTACTCCGCGTTCGAGAAGGCCGGCGTGATCACCGTCCCCAAGGAGACGGTGCTCACCGAGCCCATCCGCGTCGCGGTGCACGGAGAGGGCGGCGTCGCCTACGGCCACCAGGTCGTGGAGCTCGGAGCCTTCGCCGAGGCCGTCGTCGTCATCGACCACACCGGTGACGCCGTGCTCGCCGCCAACGTCGACTACATCCTGGGCGACGGCGCCAAGCTCACCGTCGTCTCCGTCCAGGACTGGGACGACAAGGCCGTGCACGTGGGCCAGCACAACGCGCTGATCGGCCGGGACGCCACGTTCAAGTCCTTCGTGGTCACCTTCGGCGGCGACCTCGTGCGCCTGCACCCGCGCGTGGCCTACGCCGGCACCGGCGGTGAGGCCGAGCTGTTCGGTCTCTACTTCACGGACGCGGGCCAGCACCAGGAACACCGTCTGCTGGTCGACCACAACACCCCGCACTGCAAGTCGAACGTCGCCTACAAGGGCGCGCTCCAGGGCGACGGCGCGCACGCCGTGTGGATCGGTGACGTCCTCATCGAGGCCAAGGCCGAGGGCACGGACACGTACGAGATGAACCGCAACCTGGTTCTGACCGACGGCGCCCGCGTCGACTCCGTGCCGAACCTGGAGATCGAGACCGGCGAGATCGTCGGCGCCGGACACGCCTCCGCGACCGGCCGCTTCGACGACGAGCAGCTCTTCTACCTGATGGCCCGCGGCATCCCCGCCGACGAGGCCCGCCGACTGGTGGTCCGCGGGTTCTTCGCCGAGCTCGTGCAGCAGATCGGTGTCGACGACATCGAGCAGCGCCTTCTCGTGAAGATCGACGAGGAGCTGGAGGCGTCGGTCTGATGACCAGCACCTTCGTACGCGCCTGTGGGCTGAGCGAGCTGGAGGAGGACACCCCGAAGCGGGTGGAACTCGACGGCACGCCGGTCTCGGTCGTGAAGACCGAGGGGGAGGTGTTCGCGATCAACGACATCTGCTCGCACGCGAACGTCTCGCTCTCCGAGGGCGAGGTGGAGGACTGCCAGATCGAGTGCTGGCTGCACGGCTCCGCGTTCGACCTGCGCACCGGCAAGCCGTCCGGCCTTCCCGCGACGCGCCCCGTCCCCGTATACCCCGTAAAGATCGAAGGGGACGACGTACTCGTCTCCCTCACCCAGGAGTCCTGAGGAACCCATGGCAACGCTTGAAATCCACGACCTGCACGTCACCGTCGAGGCCGACAACGCCACGAAGGAGATCCTCAAGGGCGTCGACCTGACCGTGAAGCAGGGCGAGACGCACGCCATCATGGGCCCGAACGGCTCCGGCAAGTCGACCCTCGCCTACTCCCTCGCGGGCCACCCCAAGTACACGATCACCGGCGGCACCGTCACCCTCGACGGTGAGGACGTCCTGGAGATGTCCGTCGACGAGCGCGCCCGCGCGGGCCTGTTCCTGGCGATGCAGTACCCGGTCGAGATCCCCGGTGTCTCCGTCTCCAACTTCCTGCGCACCTCCGCCACGGCCGTCCGTGGCGAGGCCCCCAAGCTGCGCACCTGGGTGAAGGAGGTCAAGGAGACCATGGAGCGCCTCTCCATGGACCCCGCCTTCGCCGAGCGCAACGTGAACGAGGGCTTCTCCGGCGGTGAGAAGAAGCGCCACGAGATCCTCCAGCTGGAGCTGCTCAAGCCGAAGATCGCGATCCTCGACGAGACCGACTCCGGCCTGGACGTCGACGCCCTGCGCGTCGTCTCCGAGGGTGTCAACCGGGTCCGCGAGACCGGCGAGGTCGGCACCCTGCTGATCACGCACTACACGCGCATCCTGCGCTACATCAAGCCCGACTTCGTCCACGTCTTCTCCGGCGGCCGCATCGTCGAGTCCGGCGGCGCCGAGCTCGCCGACAAGCTGGAGAACGAGGGCTACGAGGCTTATGCGAAGCACGAAGTCGACACGAAGGGTGGCGCATCCGCGTGACACAGCTGCCGGGCCTCCTCGACACCGAGGCGATCCGCAAGGACTTCCCCATCCTGGACCGTCAGGTCCACGACGGCAGGAAGCTCGTGTACCTGGACAACGCGGCGACCTCGCAGAAGCCGCGCCAGGTGCTGGACGCCCTGAGTGAGTACTACGAGCGCTACAACGCCAACGTCCACCGCGGTGTGCATGTGCTCGCCGAGGAGGCCACGGCGCTGTACGAGGGCGCGCGCGACAAGGTCGCCGCGTTCATCAACGCGCCGAGCCGCGACGAGGTGATCTTCACCAAGAACGCCTCCGAGTCGCTCAACCTCGTGGCCAACATGCTCGGCTGGGCCGACGAGCCCTACCGGGTCGACCACGAGACCGAGATCGTCATCACCGAGATGGAGCACCACTCCAACATCGTGCCGTGGCAGCTGCTGGCGCAGCGCACGGGCGCGAAGCTGAAGTGGTTCGGTCTCACCGACGACGGCCGCCTCGACCTGTCGAACATCAACGAGATCATCACCGAGAAGACGAAGATCGTCTCCTTCGTGCTGGTGTCGAACATCCTGGGCACCGTCAACCCGGTCGAGGCCATAGTCCGCCGCGCCCAGGAGGTCGGCGCGCTGGTCTGCATCGACGCCTCGCAGGCCGCGCCGCACATGCCGCTGGACGTCCAGGCCCTCCAGGCCGACTTCGTGGCCTTCACCGGCCACAAGATGTGCGGCCCGACGGGCATCGGCGTGCTGTGGGGCCGCCAGGAGCTCCTGGAGGACCTGCCCCCGTTCCTCGGCGGCGGCGAGATGATCGAGACGGTGTCGATGCACTCGTCGACGTACGCCCCGGCGCCGCACAAGTTCGAGGCGGGCACCCCGCCGATCGCGCAGGCGGTCGGCCTCGGCGCGGCGATCGACTACCTGAACGCGATCGGCATGGACAAGATCCTCGCCCACGAGCACGCGCTCACCGAGTACGCGGTGAAGCGGCTCGGCGAGGTCCCCGACCTGCGGATCATCGGCCCGACCACGGCCGAGGACCGCGGCGCCGCGATCTCGTTCACCCTGGGTGACATCCACCCGCACGACGTGGGCCAGGTCCTGGACGAGCAGGGCATCGCGGTCCGGGTCGGACACCACTGCGCGCGCCCGGTCTGCCTGAGGTACGGAATTCCTGCGACCACGCGAGCGTCGTTCTATCTGTACTCCACGCCGGCCGAGATCGACGCGCTGGTGGACGGCCTGGAGCACGTCCGGAACTTCTTCGGCTGAGGGGCTGGCTGAGACGTGAAGCTTGATTCGATGTACCAGGAAGTCATCCTGGACCACTACAAGCACCCCCATGGGCGAGGCTTGCGGGATGGCGATGCCGAGGTGCATCACGTCAACCCGACGTGCGGCGACGAGATCACGCTGCGCGTGAAGTACGACGGCGAGCAGATCGCGGACATCTCGTACGAGGGCCAGGGCTGCTCCATCAGCCAGGCCTCGGCGTCCGTGCTGAACGAGCTCCTCGTCGGCAAGGACGTGTCCGAGGCGCAGAAGATCCAGGAGACCTTCCTGGAGCTCATGCAGTCCAAGGGCAGGATCGAGCCCGACGACGCGATGGAGGAGGTGCTGGAGGACGCGGTCGCGTTCGCCGGTGTCTCCAAGTACCCGGCCCGGGTCAAGTGCGCCCTCCTGAGCTGGATGGCGTGGAAGGACGCGACGGCCCAGGCTCTGGGCGAGAGCGCCGAGAGGAAGACGGCATGAGCGAGAACGAGACCCTGACGACGAAGCCGGCCTCGGAGGAAGAACTCCGTGAGGCGCTGTACGACGTCGTCGACCCCGAGCTGGGCATCGACGTCGTCAACCTCGGCCTGATCTACGGCATCCACATCGACGACGCGAACATCGCGACGATCGACATGACCCTGACGTCCGCGGCCTGCCCGCTGACCGACGTCATCGAGGACCAGGCCAAGTCCGCCACGGACGGCATCGTCAACGAGCTGCGCATCAACTGGGTCTGGATGCCGCCGTGGGGCCCGGACAAGATCACGGACGACGGACGTGAGCAGCTTCGGGCGCTCGGGTTCAACGTCTGAGTCCGCGCACACCTCCGCAAACGTCTGTGGCCCCCGGCAGCTCGCCGGGGGCCACAGGTGTTCCTGGGGTCAGGACCAGCCGTTCACCACACGGAACGCCGAGTCCGCGCGGAAGAGCTGACTGTTGTCGTCTCTGTCCAGACGGAGCTGGAAGTTGCGGTGGCGCAGATAGCGGCCCGGGTAGTTGATCGACTCCAGCATGACGGCGCCGGTGTACGGGGATGTCCGGGGACAGAAGGTGGCGTCCTTGCGGAAGAGGTCGGAGCCGTCGTTGCCGTCGGCGCGCAGAGAGAAGTTGCGGTGGCGCAGATAGGCGCCGTCGGCGGTGGTGAAGGAGTAGCAGTTGGCGTTGCCGAGCCCCGCCACCACCTTGAAGCTGGCGTCCCGCTTGGTCGCGCCCGAGCTGCCCGAATCCACCGGATCGAGCCGTACGAAGCCGTCGCTCAGATGCCAGTAGCGGTTCGGGTAGTTGACCGACTGGAGCGACTTCCGCGAGGAGACGGGCTTGGACTCGGGAGGCTTGCTGGACGAGGCGTTCTTCGACGGCTCGGTGGTGCCGGCGACGGGCTTGTCGTCGGACCCCTGTTCCGAGGGCCCCGGCGAGGCCGAGTCCGACGCGGTGGAGGTGGAGCCGGAGCGCCGCGGGGAGGACAGGGCGTTCTTGCCCGCCGGGGCCGTGGTGCTGCCGTCGGCCGAGCCGGAGACGCCGGGTATGAGCGGGACGTCCGTGTCGGAGGCGGTGTGGTTCGCCCGGTTCAGCGACGCGGCGTCAGTCTTGCTGTCCAGTACGGCGATCGCGGTCGCGGTGGCGATGAGCACCGCCACCGCGAGGCCGCCGGCCATCCACAGCCGTCGGGTTCCGGGCAACCGACCCTCGTCCGGGAACTCCCCGGACTCCCAGGGCACCGGCGGCTCGACGAAGGGAGGCAGTTCCCCCGGATAGGGAGTGCCTTGGGGGGTGGGGCGCCAGGCGGGTTCCTCCGAAGTGGGCACGGGCTGGTCGGCCCCGGGCTCGGGTTCGGGCTCTGGCGTTGTTTCTGGCATGCGCGTTCCTCCAGCGTCGCCCAAGGCGCACGCGGATTCGTCTACTGGTCTCAGCACAAGAGGGGGGCGCAGGCACACGGAACGGCGGTAGCCGTGGAAACCCGGTGCGCGACTGGTGAAACAGTAGTGGACTTGGTGACTTCTGAGCAGCCGTTTCCCCCACTGATCCCGTGGCCCCACGGGGATTCATGGGGGTTCATGGGAATTCATGGGCGTGGTGGCTTCACATTGCATTCTCAGTGCGATCCAAGTCCGGGCTCATCGGGGCGCGACAGCGTGAGGTCGTGTCCGCTTCTGTGCAACCCGCCCCCACACGTGCGGCGTTCGTCCTCGGCTGCCCCCGCTCGGGAACCACGCTTCTCCAGCTGATGCCGCACGCGCATCCACGGATCGCCCTGCCGCCCGAAACACTCCCCCAAAGCCTTAAGAGCATGGGGGACCCCCAACGTGCTTCCCGCCTACGAAGGACGGCTGGCCTTCGGCGATCTGGCGGAGCGCGACAACCGGGCCGGGCTCGCGCGCTGGATCACATGCCGCAAGGAGACCCGCTTCCATGAGCTCGGACTGGACGCCGGGCGAGTGGCCGAGCGGATCAACGACGGGCCGCCGGCCCTCGGTTCGGCCCTCGGGATCGCGCTCCGGGCCTGTACCGAGGAACACGGCAAGGTGCGCTGGGGCGACAAGCGGCCCGCGTACGCCCTGCACGTGGCGGAGATCCTGCGGCTGTTCCCCGACGCGCAGTCCGTCCACCTCGTACGGGACGGCCGGGACCGCGTCGCCTCGCTGCTGCGGATGCCCTGGTGGCACCGGGGATTCCATGAGGCCGTGGCCGCCTGGGCACAGGTCGTGGACACCACCCGCAAGTGCGCGCGCGAACTGGGCCCGGGCAGCTGGTACCGACTTCGCTTCGAGGACCTCGTGGCCGGTCCCGAGGGCCAACTCCGGGGTGTGTGCGGGTTCCTGGGCGAGGAGTACGCCCCCGGAGCGACCGAGCCGCACCGTGTCGCCGGGATGGCCGTACCCGCCCGCAAGACCTGGCACCGGTGCACCCACGGCGTGCTGGACACCGCCCGGGCGGACACCTGGACCACCGGACTGACGCCCGATCAAATACAACTGCGCGAGGCCGTATTGGGCGGACGGCTGACCTCGTACGGCCGCGAACTCGCCGGTGCCGTCCGCCCCGACCCCGCCGAACTGCTGCGCTACCGGCGGGTGGAGGTGCCGCGCCGGGCCACCCGCGCCGAGCGGCGGACGCTGGACCGCCTGGCGCGGGTGCGTGAACCGGGGCCGGTGGCCTGCCGGCCGGTCACGGGGTGAGCTGCGGCGAGGGGCTCGCGCTCTTTGCGTACGGGCGTACGCATCGATGCGTACACTCGTACACATGGGATACGTGCTGCTCTCCGGAGCCATCGCCTCCGAGGTGGCCGCCACGACCGCCATGAAGTACAGCGAGGGCTTCAGCAGGCTCTGGCCCTCGCTGGTGACCGTCCTCGGATACGTCATCGCCTTCGTGCTGCTCGCGCAGTGCCTGAAGACCGTCCAGGTCGGCACGGCCTACGCGATCTGGGCCGGCGCCGGCACCGCCGTCATCGCCGCGATCGGCATGGTGTTCCTCGGCGAGGCGCTCAGCTTCACCAAGGTCGCCGGGATACTGCTGATCATCGGCGGGGTCGTGGTGCTGAACCTCGGCGGGGCCCACTGATGGCGGCGCGCCGCTACGACCCCCAGCGGCGGCAGCGGATCATCGACGCGGCGATCCGGGTCGTGGGCGCCGAGGGACTCGCAGGGCTGAGCCATCGCACCGTGGCCGCCGAGGCCGATGTGCCCCTCGGCTCCACCACGTACCACTTCAAGACCCTCGACGAGCTCATGGTCGCCGCGCTGCGCCAGGCGAACGAGGGCTTCGCCAAGGTGATCGCCGCACGCGGCGCGCTGGAGGACCCCCGGGCCGACCTCGCCGGCGAACTCGCCGGGCTGATGGGCGAGTGGCTGGCGGGCGACCGTACGGGGGTGGAGCTGGAGTACGAGCTCTACCTCGCGGCGCTGCGCCGCCCCGCCCTGCGCCCCGTCGCCGCCGAATGGGTCCAGGACCTCGCCGAACCCCTCGCCCGTCGCACCGACCCCGTCACCGCGAGGGCGCTGGTCGCGCTGGTGGACGGGATCTGTCTGCAGGTGCTGCTGACGGGGGTGTCGTATGACGAGGGGTATGCGCGGGAGGTGTTGGGGCGGGTGATCGGCTGAGGGGGAGGGTTCGGTGCGGGGGATGTGCGAAGGGAGAACGGGGTCCCGCGAGGGGGCGTACGGGGCGCCCGGCAGGTGAGATGGCGGGTGTACCGGTTCGCTCGTGCGCCCCGCGCCGCGTTAGGTTTCACCCATGACCGACACGACTGCTACTCGCACCACCGGCGCCGTCGCCGCCGGCCTCGCCACCCTCACGGCCGACGGCACCGTCCTCGACACCTGGTTCCCCGCGCCCGAGCTGTCCGCCGAGCCCGGCCCGGCCGGCACCGAGCGGCTGTCCGCCGAGCGTGCCGTCGAGCTGCTCGGTGAAGGCGCCGCCAAAGCCATCGGGCCCGACGCCCGCCGGGGCGTCGAAGTGGTCGCGGTCCGCACGGTCATCGCCTCGCTGGACGAGAAGCCGATCGACGCGCACGACACCTACCTGCGCCTGCACCTGCTCTCGCACCGCCTCGTGCAGCCGCACGGCCAGAGCCTGGACGGCATCTTCGGTCATCTCGCCAACGTCGCCTGGACCTCGCTCGGCCCGGTCGCGGTGGACGACGTCGAGAAGGTGCGCCTCAACGCCCGCGCCGAGGGCCTGCACCTCCAGGTGACGTCCATCGACAAGTTCCCGCGCATGACGGACTACGTCGCCCCCAAGGGCGTCCGGATCGCCGACGCCGACCGCGTCCGGCTCGGCGCGCACCTCGCCGAGGGCACCACCGTCATGCACGAGGGCTTCGTGAACTTCAACGCGGGCACGCTCGGCACGTCGATGGTCGAGGGCCGCATCTCGGCCGGCGTCGTGGTCGGCGACGGCTCCGACATCGGCGGCGGCGCCTCCACCATGGGCACCCTGTCCGGCGGCGGCAACGTCCGCATCACCATCGGCGAGCGCTGCCTGATCGGCGCCGAGGCGGGCGTCGGTATCGCCCTCGGCGACGAGTGCGTGGTCGAGGCGGGGCTGTACGTCACCGCGGGCACCCGCGTGACCATGCCCGACGGGCAGATCGTCAAGGCCCGTGAGCTGTCCGGGGCGTCGAACATCCTCTTCCGCCGCAACTCGATGACCGGAACCGTCGAGGCGCGGCCGAACAACGCGGTGTGGGGCGGCCTGAACGAGGTTCTGCACAGCCACAACTGATCATCGGCGGCCATGACCTGCGGCCGCCTCATCGATCAATGCTCTGACCTGCTGCTGACCTGCTGCTGCCACTCACAGGCTCTGCAATCCAGCCTCCGACGGCTCCCGCGGCGGAGCCGCAGATGTCGCAGCCCCCGCGCCCCTACCGGGGCGCGGGGAGCCGCTTCATGAGCTCGTGAGGACGACGAGTTGCCGGGTCGCTCGGGTCATCGCGACATAGCGGTCGACCGCTCCTTCGACGCCCTCGCCGAACGTCTCCGGGTCGATGAGGACGACCAGGTCGAACTCGAGCCCCTTCGACAGCTCCGGGGTCAGTGAACGGACGCGGGACGTCGCCCGGAATGCGGGGTCGCCGATGACACAGGCGATGCCGTCCGTATGCGCGGCGAGCCAGGTGTCGAGGATCGAGCTCAGATCCGCGGTGGATCCGTGTACGACGGGAACGCCGCCGCTGCGGATGGAGGTCGGCACATTGGCGTCCGGGAGCACGGCCCGGATGACCGGCTCGGCCTCCGCCATGATTTCTTCCGGCGTCCGGTAGTTGATGCTCAGGGAGGCCGACTCGATACGGTCGAGCCCGATCCGCTCGAGCCGCTCCCGCCACGACTCCGTGAACCCGTGCCTTGCCTGGGCACGGTCCCCGACGATGGTGAAGCTCCGGGACGGGCAGCGGAGCAGCAGCATCTGCCACTCCGCGTCGGTCAGCTCCTGAGCCTCGTCCACGACGATGTGCGCGAACGGACCGGCGAGCAGGTCCGGTTCGGTGCCGGGCAGTGCGCTCTCGTCGACCAGGGTGTCCCGCAGGTCCTGTCCGTGCAGCATGCCCAGCGCGCCCTCGCTCTCGTCGATCACGACGTTCTGCAGCAGGCTGTCGATGACGTCGGCCCTGCGTGCTCGTTCGGCGGCGACGGCGGCTTCGTCACGACGCTTGCGCCGCGCCGCCTCCGGGTCGCCGAGCCGCTGCCGTGCCGCGTCCAGGAGCGGCAGGTCGGACACCGTCCAGGCCTGGGCGTCCTCGCGCCGCAGCCGCCGAACCTCGTCGACGCCGAGCCAGGGAGCGCACTTGCGCAGGTAGGCGGGTACCGACCACAGGTCCGAGACGAGGTCGGCCGCTTCGAGCAGCGGCCAGGCGCGGTTGAAGGCCGTGAGCAGGTCCCTGTTCCGCAGCAGCGACGTACGGAGCAGATCGGCCGAGACGTCGCCGTCATGCGCCGAGGCGTCGTCGTGCTTGTCCACCAGGATCGTGAGCACCTCCTCCCAGACCTGGTCGCGCGCCTCGTTGTGCGGAGTACCGGGCTCCGCCGCTTCGAACGCCATGGCCCAGTCGTCGGCGCTCAGCCAGATGTCGGACCAGTGGGTCGTGACCGTCATCCCCTTGGTGGGCGGCTCCTCGTAGAACCTCACGGCTGTCTCGATCGCCTTCACCAGATCGGCGGACGACTTCAGGCGAGCCACCTCCGGGTCGGCCTCGATCGTCGCGGCGGCTCCCTCGGCGACGAGATCCCGCAGGATGCAGGTCTGCACGCCCTCCTCTCCGAGGCTGGGCAGGACGTCGGCGACGTAGGCCAGATAGGGCCGGTGCGGACCGACGAACAGCACGCCGCCCCGGCGATGACCGAGGCGCGGGTCGGAGTAGAGGAGGTAGGCGGAGCGGTGCAGAGCGACGACGGTCTTGCCCGTACCCGGACCGCCGTCGACGACGAGAGCGCCGCGGGACCCCGCGCGGATGATGGCGTCCTGGTCGGCCTGGATGGTGCCGAGCACGTCGCGCATCCGCGGCGACCGGTCGCCGCCCAGGCTGGCGATGAAGGCGGACTGGTCGTCGAGCGCGGCGTGGCCGGCGAATCCGTCCGAGGTGAACACCTCGTCCCAGTAGTCGCCGATCCGGCCTCGGGTCCAGCGATACCTGCGGCGGCTCGCCAGACCCATCGGGTCGGCGTGGGTGGCTCCGAAGAACGGCTCGGCCGCGGGGGAGCGCCAGTCGAGCAGCAGCCGACGACCCGTAGTGTCCGTGAGGCCGAGCCGTCCGATGTACACGGGCTCTGAGTCGTCCGCGCCGACCATGTGCCCGAGGCACAGGTCCAGGCCGAAGCGACGCAGGGCGCGCAGGCGAGCGGTCAGCCGGTGGATCTCCACGTCCCGGTCCATCGCCTGCCGGCCCGCACCGCCGGGCGCCCTGCGCTCGGCGTCGAGGAGGTCGGTCAGCTCTGCGATCGACTGTTCGAGGCACTCCGCGATGGCCGCGAAGTGCTCTTCGTCGCCCGCGATCAGCGTCGGGTCGGCCTTGGCGGAGAGGCGGTCGGGAAGGTCGAACGCGCTGGTGGTCAGGGGGTTCACGTCGTTGGCTCCGAATGTTCCGAAGGTGAGGTCGCTCGTGACCCTTGCGCGCGGCAAGGCGTCCGGACCGGCGTGTGCGGGTTCTTGTGTCCGGGGTCCCGGCCGGACGGGTCCCGTAGGGTTCACGCGGATGTGCGCGGCTCCTCCCGGCTGATCATGTCGAGGAGAAGCTTCGCGGCCACCGTCGTCCCGTCGGTGCGGATCGTGGCGGCCACGGCGGTCGCCCGTGCGCGGGTCTCGGGGGCCAGGGCCGTGCCGAGCGCGGCCGACAGGGACTCGAAGGTCGGAGTCGGACCGCCGTGGGCCGCGCCGATGCCCAGCTCGGCGACCCGGGCTGCCCAGTACGGCTGGTCCACGATCTGGGGTACGACCACCTGGGGCGCGCCGGCCCGGGCGGCCGTCGTCGTCGTGCCCGCGCCGCCGTGGTGCACGACGGCGGCCACCCGGCCGAACAGCGCCTGCTGGTTGACCTCACCGACGACGAAACAGTCGTCGACGTCGTCGATCGGGGCCAGGCCGGCCCAGCCGCGGGCAAGGAGTACGCGGCGGCCCCGCGCGCGGCTCGCTTCGATGGCCACCCGGGCGATGTCCTTCGGGGCGTGCGCGGCCATGCTGCCGAAGCCCACGTACACCGGTGGTTCACCGGCGTCCAGGAACGCCTCCAACCCGGCCGGGAGCGGGCGTTCGTCCGGCAGGATCCACGCCCCGGTCTGTACGAGGCCGAGATCCGTCAGGTCCTGCCACGGGCCCAGGACGGGGTCCGCCGCCAGCCACGGCCGGTCGGTGACCGCGTAGTCACGGACGTTGTCCACCGGTGGCAGGCCGATCACCGCCCGGTGGCTGTTCTCCGCCTCGCCGTACAGCTCGTTCACGCGCTGGGCGTCCTGCTCCCACAGCACCTTGAGGTCGGTCTCCTCCCGCGGGGACGGCCGGCCCGGCCGCGACTGCGGAGGGAAGTGCTGCGACGGCAGTCCGAACGGATGGAAGCACGCGAACACGTAGCGGATGCCCAGTTTCTCGGCCACCGAGCGCGCGCCGGCCGGCATCAGGCCGGTCGCCAGCAGCGCGTCACACCCCTCGGCCGCCGCGGTGAGCGTCTCGTACCTCGCCGCGACCAGCTCGGGCGCGAGCCGGAACGCGGCCGTTGTCGACGGCGGCCTCTCGCCGGTCACCACCGAGCGCACCGACGGGCCGAGCGGCACCAGCGGCACGCCGACCCGAGCCAGCAGCGCCACGAATTCCTCGTCCGGAGGCGCGCACACCCGCACCTCCGCGCCGAGTTCCCGCAACCGCAACGCGAGTCCCGCCAGCGGTTCGACGTCCCCTCGCGATCCCCATGTCGACAACACCACACGCACTTTGCGACTCCCCGGTTCGGCAGATTCTGGCTTCGGCCGGTGATTCTGCGGCACGACGGGGGCCTTGCCGCAAGCCCCCCGGTGCGCTATAAGTTGAGAGTGGCAAGGAGTGGGTTATCACCTCCTTGCCTTTTCTCTTGCCGTCCGCTGCCGTCCGCTGTCGGCCCCTGTGGAATTGAGCGTGGCCCGGGCACCGGCAAGGACGACGTGCGCCCGGCGAACGTCCTGAACGAGAACGACATCATCGCCCACCCCGGCCAGACCCCACCGCGCGACCTGATCGCGGCCGGGGGAGTCGCGCTGGCCGCGTACTACACGGAGACGAACGTCAAGCTGTCGGCCACGCACCACACCGACGTCCGCACGTACTGGCTCCTCGACGCGCGCACCCGTAAGTACGTGAAGACGAAGTGGTCGTTCGTGGCGGTCGCCCCCGGTCTGCGGACCGCCGCCGTCCTGGAGCGGACACTGCCCGCCAGGCGGATCGGTCTGCTCGACCTGCTCACCGGCAAGGTGGAGCGCTGGATTCCGGTCGACCACACCGTCGGAGCGGTCGCGTTCTCGCCCGACGGCCGCAAACTCGTCGCGACGACCTACAAGAAGAACCCCGATCTGCATGTCACGCCGAAGGACGGTCAGGGCAGCCCCTGGCCGAACTTCCAGGAGCCGGGCCGGACCGGCTTCTACGTCGTCGATGTCGCTTCCGGTAAGGCGGCGGCCTGGAACGCGGTGTCGCCCGGCGACGGCAGCGGCCTCAACGACCGCCAGGACTTCGGCTTCAGCCACGACGGAAAGCTGGTCTACACCGGGTTCACCACGACACCGGGCCAGTACTTCTACGACTTCCGGGGCTACCAGGTTCAGGCACCCGCGAACGAGAAGCACCTGCTCTGGTACGTCGACGCGCGGCTGTCCCCGGACGGCAGGCACGCCGCGGGCGACTTCGCGGGCGGCGCGCAGAACACCGCCTCCGCGATCCTGGACCCCGTCACCGGCAGGCGGATCACAACCGTGCGCGGGCAGGAACTGCTCGCCTGGGCCGACAACAAGCGCCTGATCGCCTGGGACATCACGCCCGGCTCGAACGAGTTCCACAACCGGCTCGTGGTCGTCGCCCTGGGCAGCGGCAAGGAGGTAGCGCTGAGCGGCTTCCGCGGCGGCAACGACGGCGCCGCCGGGCGCTGGACACCGGTGTTCGCCCGGCGCTGATCAGGCGGCCGCCAACTCCTCGTACGCCGCCAGCAGTCCGTCGGTCACCTCCCGGCCGGCGGGCCGCAGCGGCGCACGGACCGGACCCGCGGGCAGGCCGAGCCGGCCGAGCAGGGCCTTGGCCGTGACCGTGCCGGGCAGTCCTGACGACATCATCAACTCGACGATCGGGACGGCGCGTTGTTGCCGACGGGCCGCCTCCGCCGTGTCCCCCGCCTCGAACGCGTCGAGGATCGCGCGGAAGGGGCCGGGGGCCGCGTTCGCCACCGTGCTGATGTACCCGGTCCCGCCGACCGCCCGCAGTGCGAGCACCTGCTCGTCACAGCCCGCGTAGTACGCCAACTCCGTGCGGGCCAGCACCTTCTGGGTGCCGAGGAGGTCGTACGCGCAGTCCTTGACGGCCACGATCCGGGGGTGCTCGGCGAGCCGGATCAGGGTGTCGGGCTCGATACGGGTGCCGGTGCGGCCGGGAATGTCGTACAGCGTGAGCGGCAGTCCGGTGGCGTCGGCGATCTCCCGGAAGTGCGCCTCGACGGCGTCCTGCGGAGGCCTGCTGTAGTACGGCGTCACGACCAACAGACCGTCCGCGCCCGCCTTTTCGGCCGCCAGGGCCAGTTCGACGGTGTGCCGCGTGTCGGCGGTGCCGACGCCCGCGACGATCGCGGCCCGTTCGCCGACCGCCTCGCGCACGGCGCGTACGAGCGCGGACTTCTCGGCGTCCGTCGTGGTCGGGGACTCGCCCGTGGTGCCGGACAGGACCAGACCGTCGCAGCCCGCGCGGACCAGCCGGTCGGCGAGCCGCCCCGCCCCGTCGAGGTCGAGCGCGCCCGCCTCGGTGAAGGGCGTGACCATCGCGCAGAGCGCACGGCCGAAGGGAGGAGCGGAGGAAGCGGCGGACGGAGGGGTGGAGGGGGCTGAGGTCGTCATGCGAGTAGTCTCGGCAGCTCCACTGTGAAGCTCCACTTAATTCTTCTACGAGATAAAGGAAAGCATTGCTACCAGGTGGCTGCTTTCGCGAGGCCCTGGTGCCAACCCGGCCCCTATGGGTCACCATGGCGAGGACGGAAGTCGACGGCAGATCGCGGGAGGCGTCATGAGGCTGGGCAAGGCACTCGCCACCGGAGTCGCGGAAGAGCGGACTCGCGTGGACGAAGACAATCTCCAACTTCCCGAGGAAATCGAGGAGCTGGAGGCGTCCGTGCCCGAAGAGGTCCCGGTCGCCCGATGAGGCTGCGGCTCCCCGAGGAACGACCGGCGGAGCCGCCGACCGGATACAAGATCGCCCACCCGGTGCTGTCCCAGGACGGCACCCGGGCCGGGTTCACCGGCGTCTCGCTGGGCGGCGCGGTGCCGTACGGAGTGCTGGACGAGGCGCGCTGCGTCTACGGGCTGAGGCACCGGTCGCCGCACCGTCGCTGCGACTGCGGCTTCCACTGCGTGCACGACCCGGCTGCGGCCGAGGCCATGCTCTGCACCGCCGAGCACCGGGCGGCCGTCCTTCTGGAGGTCTCCGTCCTCGGCGCCTACATCCGCTTCGAACAGGGGTTCCGCTACGCCCGCCAGCGGGTGCGGAGCGCGACGGTCGGTCCCTGCGCGTGCGGCGCGGTGGCCGCCGCGCTCGCGGACGCGGGCTGGGGGCGCCCCGGCTGGCGCGCCCTCGCGGCGGCCTGCGCGGGCTGCGTACGCGGTCGTACGTCCCTGTCGCTCGCCGGGTTCGCGCGGCTGGCCGGTGACGGGCTGCGGGTCCGCGCCGGGAGCGGGGCCGTGGTCGGGGATCTGCCCGCGGGGCTCGGGGTGTCCGAACTCGTCGCCGAGGCGGCACTGCTGCAGGCCAGGCTGGACTGGTTCCAGACCCAGCTGGCACGTCTCGACGAGGGCGGGCCGCAGGGCTGACGCGCGGCAGCCGATGAGTTCTCGCGGGGGTCGACGGGTACTCGCGGCCTCTTCTCCGACAACTTGACCCGTCTGGACAAAAAAAGTTTTCGGTGAGACGGTGGGGTCATGTTGGACGTGACCGTGATCGAGGATGCCGAGGCAGCCGCCGTCTCGCTCGACCCCATACGGGCCCGGCTGCTGGCCGAGCTCGCCGCCGGGCCCGCGTCGGCCGCCATGCTGGCCGGAAGGGTCGGGCTGCCGCGGCAGAAGGTGAACTACCACCTGAAGGCGCTGGAGCGGCACGGACTGGTCGAGCTCGCGGGCGAGCGCCGCAAGGGCAATGTCACCGAGCGGCTGATGCGCGCGACGGCGTCGTCTTACGTCATCTCGCCACTCGCCCTCGCCGCCGTGCAGCCCGACCCGGACCGCTTCCGGGACCAGCTCTCGGCCCGCTGGCTGCTCGCCGTCGGTGCCCGGCTGGTCCGGGACGTCGGTTCGCTGATCACCGGCGCGGCGAAGGCCCGCAAGCGGCTCGCCACCTACGCGCTCGACGGTGAGGTGACCTTCGCCTCCGCCGCCGACCGCGCCGCGTTCATCGAGGAGCTGACGCAAGGGGTCGGCGCGCTCATCCGCAAGTACCACGACGGGAACGCGGAGGGCGGGCGCGACCACCGGATCGTCGTCGCCGTCCACCCGACGCTCAAGCCGGAAGCCATCGCAAAGCCGGAAGCCATCGTCACGCCGGAAGTCGCCGCAAAGCCGGAAGCCATCGTCACGCCGGAAGCCGTCGCAAAGCCGGAAGTCATGGTCAGGCCGGAAGCCGTCGCAAAGCCGGAAGTCATGGTCAGGCCGGAAGTCGTCGCAAAGCCGGAAGTCATGGTCACGCCGGAAGTCGTCGCAAAGCCGGAAGTCATGGTCAGGCCGGAAGTCGTCGCAAAGCCGGAAGTCATGGTCAGGCCGGAAGTCGTCGCAAAGCCGGAAGTCATCGTCACGCCGGAAGTCACCGTCGAGGCGGCGGCCGCCGCGACGCCGGAGACCCCCCTCGCGGTGGCCCCGGCCCCGCCCGACCAGGACTGAACCACAGGAGAACCCCCACCATGTCCAAGGAATTCGAGATCGCCCGCGAGTTCGAGATCGCCCGCGAGTTCGAGGTCGACGCCACCCCGGAGCAGATGTGGGAGGCGATCACCACCGGTACCGGCGGCTGGCTGTGGCCGATGGAGTTCGAGCCGCGTCAGGGCGGGACCGGGCCCTTCGGCTCCACGCTCACCAACTGGGACCCGCCGCACCGCCTCACCAGCCTGGTCGAGGACGTCGAGGGCATCTCCCAGCAGACCCTCAACCAGATCGACGAGACCATCGAGCCGCGTGACGACGGCCGCCGGTCGTGGGTGCGGTACGTGCACAGCGGCATCTTCGTCGAGGACTGGGACAACCAGTACGACGGCGCGAGCAAGCACACGGACTTCTATCTGCACACCCTGCGCGAGTACGTGACGCACTTCGCGGGGCGCCCGGTCGCCTTCGCCACCTTCGACGGGCCCGGCGCGTCCACGGCGTCCGACGCCTTCGCCGCCGTCGGGCGGGCGCTCGGCCTCGCGGACGACATGGCCGAGGGCGCGCGGGTGCAGGCCCGCGGACCCGAGGGGCAGTTCCTCGACGCCGTGGTCGACTACCGCAACCAGTACTTCATCGGGCTGCGCACCGACAACGCCCTCATCCGCTTCTTCGGGCGCAACCACTGGGGCGCCCCGGTCGGCATGAGCGTCCACGACTTCGCGTCCGACGCCGACGCCAAGCACAACGAGGCCGCCTGGAAGGGCTGGCTGAACGCGACGTTCGCCGCCTGACCTCGGGCAAGGGAAGAGCCCGGCCCCCCGGACGACGGGGCCGGGCTCTTCCGGTTTCGGGGCTGTGGCCTCATCCACAGCCCCTACAGACCTACGGCCGGAACCGCAGTACCTGCGGGTCGTGGTCGCTGATCTGGTCGGAGAACTCCGAGTTGATGTGCACGCTGTCGTAGTCGAAGTCGCAGTCCTTGCGAATCGACGGGCTGACCAGGATCTGGTCCAGGACCTGCTGGTTGCCCTGGTAGTCGTACGTGTAACGCTCGCTCTTGGGCAGCGACTTGATCGCGGACCAGAGCTCGCCGTCACCCTCGAGGATCTTGGTGGTGTCCGAGAACTCGAAGTCGTTCATGTCACCGAGGGCGAGCACGTCGGCGTTCTTCTGCGCCTTGAGGATCTCGTTGACGAAGGAGTTCACCGCCGTCGCCTGCAGATGACGCTGGGTCTCCGAGCTGCGGGCCGGGGGCTGGTACCGCGCGGTCAGCCCCTGGTCGCCGCCCTTGGAGTTGAGGTGGTTGGCGATCACGAAGACCGTCTTGCCACGGAAGACGAACTCGCCGGCCAGCGGCTTGCGGCTGGACGTCCAGGCCGTGTTGGCCGGGTCGATCCGGCCGGGGGAGGCCGTCAGCTGGGCCTTGCCGTGCACCTCGGTGACACCGACGGCGGTCGTCGAGTCGCCGCCCGCGCGGTCCGTGAAGGAGACCCGCTCCGGGTTGAAGAGGAAGACCTGGCGGATGTTGCCGCCGGGCTCGCCGCCGTCCTGGTCGTTGACCGGGTTGATGGAACGCCAGTCGTACTTCGGGCCGCCCGCCGCGACGATCGCGTCTATCAGCTTGTTCACCGTCTGGTCAGCGGCGACCGTGCCGTCGTCCGTCGCGCCGTTGTTGTCCTGGATCTCCTCCAGGGACACGATGTCGGGCGACTGCAGGTTGTTCACGATCGCGGCCGCGTGGGCGGCGAACGTGCCGTCGCCCGGGTCCAGGTTCTCGACGTTGTACGTCGCCA
This sequence comes from Streptomyces sp. NPDC007095, assembly GCF_040634475.1. Taxonomy (NCBI): domain Bacteria; kingdom Bacillati; phylum Actinomycetota; class Actinomycetes; order Kitasatosporales; family Streptomycetaceae; genus Streptomyces; species Streptomyces sp. NPDC007095. The sequence continues at coordinate 20,330 of NZ_JBEYFS010000064.1, read as the reverse complement.
CGGCCAGCTCGCCGCGCGACTGCTTGCGGGTCGTCTCGCGCTGCAGGCCGCCCTTCTCCAGGGTGCCCAACTGGCTCGCGACGAGCGTGTAGCCGCCGAACTGGTTGTAGTCGAGCGGGCCCGCGGTGGTGCCGGCGAGCTGGTCGCCGACGTTCGCGACGGGGAAGTCGGCGGTCGAGCCGAGGGACTGGATCTGCAGGCGGCCGGTGTTCTGCGAGGTGTACGCGCCGTAGATCGTGCCGCCGCGGCGGGTGGGGTGCTCGTGCGGCTTCACCGTGACCCACAGCTCGCTGTACGCGTCGGTGGCGGTGACCACGCGGGTGTCGGCGACCTGGACGTTCATGCCCTCGAGGGACTCGTAGTAGTCCAGGGCGTACTTCGTCGGCTCCAGGGCGAGCGCGTTGATCGAGCCGCTCGCGGCCGTGTCACCGGCGGGGCTGTAGGCGGCCGGCACGGAACGGCTGTTGATGACCGTGGGCGCGGGGACCGCGTTGCCGGACGACAGCACCGTGATCGTCGGCTTGGTGATCTCCGTCAGCGACTGGTTGCCGCTGGAGGCGCCGCCGGGCACGTACTCCGAGACGGTGCCCGTGACGGTGACCGAGTCGCCGACGGCGACCTTCGGGGTGGAGCTGGTGAAGACGAAGACGCCCTCACTGGTGGCCGGGTTGTTGTCCGGGTTCGGGTCCTGGATCCAGAAACCCCGGGACGAGCCGTAGGTCCGCAGGGCCGTGACGATGCCCGCCACGTCCGTGACCTTCTGGCCCGCGTAGGGGGACGTCCGGGTGGTGCCCTGGATGTCGTGGATGTGGACGGTGTCCGCGTGGGCGGGTGCGGTCAGCACCACGGCGGAGACGGTGGAACAGACCGCGGCTACGGTCAGCGCGCCGATGCGCGCGGTTCTCTTGCTCGGCAAGGGAATCCCTCCGGGGACTTACATGAACGCCGGGACGAGGGTGGAACGTGTGGGGGTAGCGCGACCTGTGTGCGGGCCGGTGACGCGCGTAGAAGCTGGTGGGACGAGTACCCCTTTGAACTTCTACGCGCGTCAATCTCGTGTGTGGGAAGGGGAGTTGTCAAGGACGGAGTGATGTACAACTCCTGACAGGGACATGAACCGGGCGGCATGGGTGGAAATCCGTCTAGGCTGAGCCGTCGACGCGGTTTTCCGGTCTGGCGTCCGGACCCTCGGGTCCGGGGGCGGTCCACGGGGTGCGCGGGATGTCCTGCGGGACGATGTCCTTGTGGGCTCGGTGGCTTTCCTGCCGGGACGGATGGGTGCGCTGCCGGGCTCGGTGGACGTACCGCTGGGACGGGCGGATGCGCTGCCGGGCTCGGTGGACGTACCGCTGGGACGGGCGGATGCGCTGCCGGGCCCCGGTGGGTGATCTGCCGGACCCCGGTGGGTGTCACGCTTGTTCCGCTCGTCATGCTTGTTCCGCTTGTACTGCGTTTCGTGCTTGTCATGCTTGGTCGGTCCCGCCGGCCGGGTCGCCCGGTTCCGCTCGTTCGGGCCGTTCGATCCCGCTGTTCGGGTCCTGATTGTTCGGAGGAGAACCCAGCCGATGTCAGAGAGCTCCCCCTTGCCGCCGGTGCGGCTGACGTCCGAAGCGGAGCTGGCGCGGGACGCGCTCGCCACACCGCTGCTCTCCCGTGCCGCACGGCTGGCCCGCTGGGCCGGCCCGGACACGCGGGTCGGCGCCGGGGGCGAACTCGTCGAGGAACAGCTTCCCGGGGCGGCCGACGCGCTCGGGCTCACCGGCGACGACGCGGCGGCCCTCGTCGGCGAGGCCTGGCGGGTGGCCGTGGACACCGGGCTCGTCGAGATCGCGGACGAGGAGGAGGGCACGGTCGCCGCGGGCGCGGACCTCGCGCTGCTCACCTCCGGAGCGCCGCAGGACGTCCTCGGGGTGTGGCTCACCGCCCTGGAGACCGTACTGGCCGACGCGAGCGTGCCCGACCTCGACGAGCTCGTCGACGCGATGGACGGCGGCGGGGAGATCGACTTCCCCTCGCTGGACTGGGACCCCGAGGCCGAGGCCGAGTTCCTGGACGGAGTGCTCGGCAATCTGTACCTGCTGAGTGTGAGCGAGGGCGGGGCGGGCGAAGGCCCGGTGCCGCTGCCGGCCCTCGCCGCGTCCATGATCGTGCCCGACGGCATGGGGGAGCCCACCAACGACGTACTGGAGCAGGTGTCGGACGCGATGATGCGGCTCGACGACCAGTTCCGGCTGCTCGAACCCGTCGGTCTCGTCGACTTCCAGCCGGTCGACGAGACACTGATGGCGGACACCGACGAGGAGTCCTCGGCCGCCGACGACGACGTGTCGCGGTACGGGATGGTACGGCTGACACCCCTCGGCCTGTACGGGTTGCGGGCGCGGCTGCTGGAGTCCGGCCTCGCCGCCCCCGCGGTGGGCGACCTCGCGGACAAGGGCGCGGACGCGCTGCTGGACGGCACCGCCACCTTCCCGCCGACCGCCGCCCGGGCCGAGACCGAGCAGTGGCTCGCCCGACGCGAACCCCTCGCCGCCGCCCGGGAGTTGCTCGCCGCGGCGCGTGGCGGCGATACCGGGGCGCCGCTGCGCCGGCTGCACTGTCAGCAGGCGCTCTCGCTCGTCGGTCTGGAGGCCGAGCCCGCGCTGCGCGAGATCCTCGACGACGCCGAACTGGGCGGACTCGCCCGGGTCTGGCTCTCCGAACACGGCGCCGCCGACGTGCCCCCGCCGTCCGAGGCGATGATCTTCTGGCTCACCATCGACACGATCGCCGCGCAGCTCGCCGCCGAGGGCAACTCCGCCGAGCTGCAGGGACTGGTCGAGGGGCTTGCCCAGCAGCACGGCGGCTTCTTCGCCGCGGCCTGGCGCGTCGACCACCCGGCCACCCCGGACGTCCTGGAGGCGATGGGCCGCCTCCACCCCGACAAGAAGGTCGCCAAGGAGGCCCGCAAGGCCGCGTTCAAGGCACGCTCGCAGCAAGGGGGTTGAGCGCGGCGGGGCCGGTCGCGGGGGCTCCCTTGCCTCCCGGCCCCGGGAGGCATCGTTCGCCGATTGCGGGGGGCTTCGCCCGTTGCCCGGCCCTGGGGCGCCTCGTTCCCTGTTCCCGGGGGCTTCCCTTGTTCCTTGGCCCCAGGGGGTTTCGCCGGTTCCCTGGCCTTGGGAGGGGCGTCCGTTCCCGGTCCGGGGGCTTCCCCGGTCCCCCGCCTCGGGAGGGGCAATCGTTCCCGGTGACGGAGGGTTCCGCCCGTTCCCCTGCCCGGAGGACTTTTGGTCCCTGTGGCCGAGTCCTTACGGATTCATGGAACCGAGGGCGGTGAAGTCGCCCGGCGTTCAACCGCCGTTCAGGCGTGGGCGGGACGGTGTGGCCGCAATGCCCTAGGCCACCCTCCACGGTCATCCTCCACCGTCACGGGAGACACCCATGTCGCTCACCCGCAGGGACTTCGCCGGTCGATCCGCGCTGACCGGCGCCGGTATCGCCCTGACCGGCAGTGTCGGCGCCCTCGCCACCGCCCCGAACGCCCTCGCGTCCACCGGCACCGAGAGCATGGGGGAGGACGGCGAGCCGACGGACCGGCACGGCGGAGTCGGCTACGGACCGCTGGTCCCGGACCCGAAGGGCCTGCTCGCGCTGCCCGCCGGATTCTCCTACCGCGTCATCACCTACAGCGGCCGTACCAAGCTGGACTCGGGTGAGTTCACGCCGTCCAACCACGACGGCACCTCCACCTTCGACGGGCCGCGCGGCGCCACCCTCCTCGTCAACAACCACGAGCTCAAGGGCCCCCGCGCCAGCTGGAAGTACCCCGTGCCGCTCACCGAGGGCCTGGTCTACGACCCGGCCGCGTCCGGCGGCTGCACGGTCGTCGAGGTGCGCCACGACAAGGTCGCCGAGTGGGTCGGCGTCGCGGGCACCTCCACCAACTGCGCGGGCGGCAACACCCCTTGGGGCACCTGGCTCACCTGCGAGGAGACCGAGGACAAGGCCGGCCAGAACGGCATGACCAAGGACCACGGCTACGTCTTCGAGGTCGACCCCGTCGACCGCCGCCGCAACCGGAACCCCGAGCCGATCAAGGCACTCGGCCGGTACGCCCACGAGGCCGTCGTCGTCGACCCCAAGCGCGGCCGCCTCTACCTCACCGAGGACGCCTCGGGCCCCAACGGCCTCCTCTACCGGTGGACGCCCCCGCAGGGCTTCGAACACGGCCACGGACAGCTCGCCACCCTCGCCGACGACGCCGGCGCCCTCCAGGCCTTCAAGTGCTTCGACGCCGGCGGCCGGTTCATCGACGACCTCTCCCGCGCCACCAAGATCGGCACGGTGTACGGCGTGGACTGGGTCGACGTCCCGGACCGTGACGCGAAGACCGTCTCCGTCCGCAAGCAGTTCACCGACGGCCAGGTCACCCGCGCCCGCAAGCTCGAAGGCATGTGGTGGGGCGACGGCGGCACGTACATCGTCTCCTCGTACGCCCGCGAGGAGAGCCCCGTCCAGCACGACGGCGCCGTCTGGTTCTACGACCCCAAGCGCCGCACCCTGACCCTCAAGGTCCTGCTCGGCGTGAACCCCGACCCGTCCAAGGGCGGCGCCTTCGACGGCCCCGACAACATCACCGTCTCCCCCTACGGCGGCCTCGTCATCGCCGAGGACGGCGAGGGTGTCCAGCACCTCTTCGGCGCCACCGACAGCGGCCGTACCTACCCGATCGCCCGCAACGAACTGAACATCGGGACCGAAGCCGAGCCGGCCTACAGCGAGTTCACCGGCGTCACCTTCTCGCCCGACGGCAGGACCCTCTTCGCCAACGTCCAGGAGCCCGGCATCATGCTCGCCATCACCGGCCCCTGGAAGCGCCAGAAGCGCGGGTAGTTAATTCAATGGCTCGAACCGCGGCCGCCCTCCTAAAGTGGTGCACGTCCAGGTGCGAAGGCAGGACCTACTTCCACTGATAATGGGGCGGCCGCGGGTTCGAGTCCCGCCACCGGTACAACGCGCCGGTGTAGCTCAGGGGTTAGAGCACCTACGTCGGTTCCGCCGGCCTTGAACTCTGGACACCACAACTTCATGCACCTCCCGGTGCGCGGGCTGCGGCTACTTCTCTCTCAAAGAATCCACGCCGCCGCCGACTCGATCTCGGGAGGCGCAGCTCATGGTGGGTGCCCGGTGCGCAGGCAACGGTTACTTCATTGGATCGGACGGTTGCGGGTTCAAGTCCCGTCATCGACTTCGGGTCGGTGTAGCTCAATTGGGTAGAGCATCTGGCTAAGTCCGTCGCCGACCTCTGAACTCGGGCCCCCTCCATTTGCTGCGCCTCCCTCCGAAACACGACTTCATCGTCGCAGAACAAAGTCGTAGAAAGAATTCGGGGGAATTCATCATGGCGCGATTCAACACCAAGGCCGCCAAGGCGCAGCCCACTTCCCGTGTGACGTCGACCGGCCGCGTGCTGCGCACCCACCAGGGCGGCCGAGGCCAGGAGCGTGACGCGCGCTCCGAGCTCTTCCTCTTGGCGGTAACGCACTTCCTCGCGGACACGTTCTACGAGACCCGTGCTGATCGCGACGACCGGTTCGCCGCGCTCGTGCGTGAGCTCGCCGTCGCCGACCCCTCGTGGACGGCCGCCCTGCTCGGCTGGCTGCGCGGCGAGGGCAACCTGCGGACGGCCTCGCTCGTGGGCGCCGCCGAGTACGTGAAGGCACGCCTCGACGCAGGCGCCACCGACGGCCCGGCCAACCGCCAGGTCATCGCCTCCGTGCTGCGCCGCCCGGACGAGCCCGGCGAGCTGCTCGCCTACTGGACCTCCCGGTACGGCCGCAACGTGCCCAAGCCCGTCAAGCGGGGCATCGCCGACGCCGTACGCCGGCTCTACGGCGAGAAGTCGCTGCTGAAGTACGACACGGCCGCCAAGGGCTACCGCTTCGGCGACATCCTCAACCTGGTGCACGCGGCGCCCGATCCGGCGAAGCCGTGGCAGGGCGACCTGTTCCAGTACGCCCTCGACCGGCGGCACCACCCGGAGGCGGCCGTGGTTCCCAAGTCGCTGTCCGTCGTGGCGGCCCACCGCGATTTGATGGCGCTGCGGCCCGCCAAGCGGCGCAAGGTCGTGACCGGTGCGCACGGTGCGCGGCGCCTCGCGGACGCGGGGATGACCTGGGAGGCACTGGCCGGCTGGCTGCAGGGCCCGATGGACAAGGCGGCCTGGGAGGCCGTCATCCCGTCCATGGGCGCGATGGCGCTCGTACGCAACCTGCGGAACTTCGACGAGGCGGGAGTGAGCGACGAGGTGGCGGCGCAGGTCGCCGCCAGGATCAGCGACGCGGCGGAGGTGGCGCGCTCGCGGCAGTTCCCCTTCCGTTACCTCGCCGCGTACCAGCACGCGCCCTCGCTGCGCTGGTCGTACCCGCTGGAGCAGGCGCTCGGCCACTCGCTGGCGAACGTGCCCGCGCTGCCCGGACGCACTCTCGTGCTGGTCGACCGGTCCGGCTCGATGTTCTACTCGCGGCTGTCGGAGCGCTCGGAGCTCACCCGGGCCGACGCGGCGGCGATCTTCGGCACGGCGCTCGCGCTGCGGGCGGCGGACGCGGATCTCGTCGAGTTCGGCACCAGCAGCAACCAGGTGAAGTTCAAGAAGGGCGAGTCGGTGCTGAAGGTGCTGGAGCGCTTCGGCGACCTCGGCGGCACCAACACGAGCGAGGCGGTGCGCGCGCACTACAGGAAGCACGACCGGGTGCTCATCGTCACCGACGAGCAGGCCACCTACAGCCACTACGGCGACCCGACCGAGCAGGTCCCGGCGCACGTCCCGGTCTACACCTGGAACCTGGCCGGCTACCGGGCGGGCCACGGCCCGTCCGGAAAGGCGAACCGGCACACGTTCGGGGGGCTCTCGGACGCGGCTTTCCGGATGGTGCCGCTTCTGGAGTCGGCGCGGGACGCCGACTGGCCGTGGGCCGGATAGCCGATCGTGCGTGAGTGCGGCCCGTACTTCGGTACGGGCCGCACTCTTGTGCGCAGCGGGAACTGATATCTAACATTTCAGTTCATGGAGGCGATACGACCCGTGCGCCGGACCCTGCTGAGGGACCGCGCGTACGAAGCGATACGGGACGCCATCGTGGCCGGTGAGCTCGCACCGGGCGCGGTGGTGCGCGACGCCGGGCTCGCCGAGCTGCTCGGGCTGTCGCGGGCGCCGGTGCGCGAGGCCTTCTCCCGGCTGGTCGACGAGGGGCTGCTGGAGTCCAAGCCGCAGAGCTACACGCGGGTGACCCCCCTGGTGGCCGCCGATGTACGGGACGCGGCGGCCGTGGTCGGCGCCATGCACGAGCTCGCCGCGCGCACGGCGGTGCCCCGGCTCGAAGCGCCGCACATCGAGGTGATGCGCGAGGCCAATGTGCGCTTCGCGGACGCTGTGCGCGCCGGTGACGTGGACGCCGCTTTGATGGCCGACGACGAGTTGCACGACGTACTGGTACGGGTGAGCGGCAATCGTGCCGCCGCCGCCACCGTCGCCCGCTACACCCCGCTGATCCGCCGTCTGGAGCGGCGCCGCTTCGGTGAGGGCGGCAACTGCCGTTCGGCGGGCCTGCACGACGAGCTGATCGACGCCTGTGCCGAACGGGACGTGGCCGCCGCCGTCCGTGTCACCGCGGAGATCTGGGGCGCGCTCGAAGACCTGGCCGATGTCGAACCCTGATGCGGGAGGACCCATGTCCCTTTCCTCGTACGAGCGTTACCCCCTGCTCTTCGGGCCCTCGCCCGTGCATCCGCTGGAGCGCCTGACCGAGCACCTCGGCGGTGCCTCCCTGTGGGCCAAGCGGGAGGACTGCAACTCCGGTGTCGCATACGGCGGGAACAAGACCCGCAAGCTGGAGTACCTCGTCGCCGACGCGCTCGCCCAGGGCTGCGACACCCTCGTCTCGATCGGTGGCGTGCAGTCCAACCACACCCGCCAGGTCGCGGCCGTGGCCGCCCGCGCCGGACTCAAGTGCGTGCTCGTGCAGGAGAGTTGGGTGGAGTGGCCCGACTCCGTGTACGACAAGGTAGGAAACATCCTCATCAGCCGCCTCGCCGGGGCCGACGTACGGCTCGTGCGGGCCGGGTTCGGGATCGGCTTCAAGGAGAGCTGGGAGCAGGCGCTGCGGGAGGTCGAGGAGGGCGGCGGCAAGCCGTACGCCATTCCGGCGGGGGCGTCGGACCATCCGCTGGGGGGCCTGGGATTCGCCGGGTGGGCCTATGAAGTGACGGAGCAGGAAGCGGAGTTGGGCGTCTTCTTCGACACCGTCGTGGTGTGCTCGGTGACCGGGTCGACCCAGGCGGGCATGGTCGCCGGGTTCGCGGCCCTGGAGGAGGCGGGCGGGCGGCCGCGGCGCGTCCTTGGGATCGACGCGGCGGCGGCGCCCGCCCGCACCAGGGAGCAGATCGCGCGGATCGCACACGGTACCGGGCAGCTCATCGGTGTACGGAAGGAGTTGACGGAGGCGGACGTCGAGCTGGACGAGCGGTACCACGCGGGCACGTACGGGATTCCGGACGAGGCCACGCTGGAGGCGATGCGCCTCGCGGCGCGCACCGAGGGGATGGTCACCGACCCCGTCTACGAGGGCAAGTCGATGGCCGGGATGGTGGATCTGGTGGCGCGGGGGGAGATAGGGCGGGAGTCCACCGTGCTCTACGCCCATCTGGGCGGACAGCCCGCGTTGAACGCGTACAGCGCGTTGTTCTAGGTGCCGGGTTTCTTCAGGCGGTCGGTTCCTTCGGGTGGTGGGTTTCCTCAGGTGGTGTGCTTCGGCTTCGTACCTGTGATCACGAACGCCGACACCAGCAGGGCGGTCAGCGCGATCAGCGAGCCGATGCCGAACGCGCGGGCCGCACCCTCGGTGAGGATGTCGGACGGGGAGCCGTGCGCGCGCCGGGCCGCCGTGCCGAAGACCGTGACCAGGACGGAGAGGCCGAGGGTGCCGCCGAGCCACTGCAAGGTCTGCAGCAGGCCGGAGGCGGCGCCCGCCTCCCGTGGCTCGATGCCCGCGAGGATCGTCGCGTTGAGCGGCATGAAACTCAGGCCGACGCCCACGCCCATCAGCACCAGCGGGCCGAACAGGCCGGTGAGGTAGCCGTCGTCGGGTCGCAGCCGCCACAGCCACGCGGCCGCGACGACGAGCAGGGCCATGCCGGTGAGCAGCACCGGCTTGGCGCCGAGCCGCGCGAGCAGCCGGGGCACGAAGCGTACAACCGTGAACATCGCCAGGGTCATGGGCAGGAAGGCGAATCCCGCGCGGAGCGGGCTGTACCCCAGGACCTGCTGGCAGATCAGGGTGAGGAAGTGGAACGCGCCGAACATGCCCGCGGGCAGCAGCAGTACGCCCGCGTAGCCGCCCGCGCGGTTGCGGCTCGCGAACAGGTGCAGCGGCATGATCGGCTGGTCCGCGCGGGACTCGATCAAGGTGAAGCCCACCAGCAGGGCCGCCGCCGAGCTGAAGCCCAGCAGCGCCTGGGTGTCGGTCCAGCCCTCCTCCGAGACCCGGATGAACGCGTACACCAGTGATGTCATCCCGGCCGTGCCGACGAGTGCCCCCGCCGCGTCGAACCGGCCCGCGTGGCGCGGGGTCTCGGTGACGAAGCGGGGCAGCGCGACGGCGACCGCGATGCCGATCGGTACGTTGATCAGCAGGGCCCAGCGCCAGGATGCCCAGGAGGTGAGCATGCCGCCGAGGACCAGGCCGATGGAGGCGCCGATGCCCGCCACCGACGCGTAGATGCCCAGGGCGTGGTGACGGCGCGGGCCGTCGGGGAAGTTCGTGGTGATCAGGGCGAGGGTGCTGGGCGCGGTGAGGGCGGCGCCGACGCCCTGGAGGGCGCGGGCGGTGAGCAGCCAGGCGCTTTCCGAAGGTGTGTACGGGCAGCACGGACTGCCCGCGAGATAAGCGGGGACTGTCTCCGTTTAACCCTCGCTAAGATACGGAGGAGGTCCCCGGTTCGCAAGGAGTATCTGGATGACGCAGGTCAAGCCCATGCGCGCGGACGCTCGGCGCAACTATGAGCGGTTGCTGAAGGTGGCGGCCGAGGCGTTCGCCGAGCACGGGGAAGGTGCGTCGCTCGACGACATCGCCAAGCGGGCGGGCGTCGGGTCGGGCACGCTGTACCGGCATTTCCCCACGCGGCAGGCGCTGTTGGAGGCGGCTTACGTCGACCGGATCGAGGCGCTCGGGGCGCGGGCCGACGAGATCGCGAAGGAGCTGCCCCCGGGCGAGGCGCTGGCGGAGTGGCTCTACGAGCTGTGCGTCGGCACGATCCAGGTACGCGGAATGAAGGCCCTGTTGGGCTCGGCCGTCACGGACGGCAGCAGGGCCGCGCTCACGGCCTGCGGCACTTCCATGAAGGGGGCGGCGCAGCGGCTGGTCGAGGCGGCGCAGCGGGAGGGAACCCTGCGGCAGGACATCGAGCCGATCGAGGTTCTGCGGCTGGCCCACGGGGTTGCCACGGCCTCGGAGCTGGCGAACGGGCGGGGTGAGCAGATCCGCCGGTATCTGTCCCTGCTGACGGAGGGGCTGCGGCCGTAGCGTCGGGGGGTTCTCCGGCGGGGCGCTGTCCGGCGGTGCGCCGTCCCCCGCGTGGTGGGTGGGAGGGCGGCACGTCGAGCCCGTCGCCGCTGGATCGGACTGGGCCGGGCTGGGGAGCCGCTGCTCGATCCGAACTGGAGCGACGGGCTTGCGACGTACCGCCACGACCCCTTCGAAGGGTGGGCGGCTGCGGGTCAGAGGGACTGTGCCGCCGGCTTCACCATGCCGCGGACCGTGCGCGACTTCACGAAGTCGCCCATGGCCGTCATCTCCCACTCGCCGGAGAACTGTTTGATCATCTTGGCCATCATCACGCCGGTCTGGGCCTCGGCGTTGGTGAGGTCGAAGCGGACCAGCTCCTCGCCGGTGGCGGCGTCCAGCAGGCGGCAGTAGGCCTTGGCGACCTCGGTGAACTTCTGGCCGGAGAAGGAGTTGACCGTGAAGACGAGGCCGGTGACGTCCTGGGGGAGGCGGCCGAGGTCCACGACGATCACCTCGTCGTCTCCGCCGCCCTCGCCCGTGAGGTTGTCGCCGGAGTGCTTGATCGCGCCGTTGATGATGGACAGCTTGCCGAAGTAGCAGCTGTCGATGTGGTTGCGCTGCGGGCCGTACGCGATGACCGAGGCGTCCAGGTCGATGTCCTTGCCGCGGTACGCGGGCTCCCAGCCGAGGCCCATCTTGACCTGGGAGAGCAGCGGGCGGCCGCCCTTGACCAGGGAGACGGTCTGGTTCTTCTGGAGGCTGACGCGGCCCTTGTCGAGGTTGATCTTTCCGGCGCCGATCGGCGGTGCGGCGGGCGGGGCCGGGGGCGCGGCGGGTGCCGGGGGTGCCACCGGAGCCTGCATCGCCGGGGCGGGCGGAGCGACGGGGGCCGGCGCCTGCACCGGCGCCGGGGCTGGTTCCTCCACCGTGACGCCGAAGTCCGTGGCGATGCCCGCCAGGCCGTTCGCGTATCCCTGGCCCACGGCGCGGGCCTTCCAGGCGCCGTTGCGGAGGTAGACCTCCACGATCACCAGAGCCGTTTCGGTGCCCAGCCGGGGCGGGGTGAAGGAGGCCAGTACGGCGTTGTCGTCCGCGTTGCGGATGGTGGCGGTGGGCTCGATGCCCTGGAAGGTCTGGCCGGCCGCGTCCGGGCTCGCGGTGACGACGATCTTCTCGATGCCCGGGGGGACCGCGGTCGTGTCGACCGTGATCGCGTCCGGGGACGTGCCGCCGCCCGAGCGGTACGTCACGCCGGGCCCCGTCGGTTGGTTGTAGAAGATGAAGTCGTCGTCGGAGCGCACCTTGCCGTCGGCGGTGAGCAGCAGGCCCGATACGTCGAGCCGCACCGGGGCGGTGACGTCCACCGTCACGCGGGTGACGGGCAGAGGGATGTTCGAGCCGGGGGTCATAGCTGTCATGCCAGACCTAACGACCGACCCCGCTTTACCGTTCCCTTACCCAAGGATCAGTTGGTTCGGCCGGGTGAACTGTACGTATCCCCCCGTGGCGGCAGCGTCGACGCCGCTGGTCAGAGTTCGTCGACGTCGAGGACGGCCTGGGCGAACGCCTCCGGTGCTTCCTGCGGCACGTTGTGGCCGATGCCCCGCAGCGTCCGGTGGTCGTAGGGGCCGGTGAACTTGGCCCGGTACGCCGCGCCGTCGCCGGCCGGAGTGAAGGGGTCCAGCTCCCCGTCGAGGGCGATGGCGGGCACCGCGATGCCGGGCCCGGCGGCGAGCCGCGCCTCGATCCTGTCGTAGCGGGGGTCGCCTTCGGCCAGTCCCAGCCGCCAGCGATAGTTGTGGATCACGATGCTGACGTAGTCCGGGTTGTCGAAGGCCGCGGCGGTGCGGTCGAAGGTGGCGTCGTCGAAGGCCCACGTCGGGGAGACGTTGCGCCAGATGAGCTTCGCGAAGTCGTGCCGGTGTTCCTGGAGGCCCGCCTCCCCCCTCTCCGTGGCGAAGTAGTACTGGTACCACCACGCCCATTCGGCCGCCGGGGGCAGCGGCAGCTTGTTCTTGTCCCGGTTGGTGATGAGGTAGCCGGTCACGGAGACCAGGGCCTTGCAGCGCTTCGGCCAGAGCGCGGCGATGATGTCGGCGGTCCGCGATCCCCAGTCGAAGCCTGCGAACACGGCCTTCTCGATCCTCAGGGCGTCCATCAGGGCGATGATGTCGAGGGCGATCGCCGACTGCTGCGCGTTGCGGAAGGCGCGGGGTGAGAGAAAGCTCGTGGTGCCGTGTCCACGCAGGTAGGGAACGATGACCCGGTAGCCCTGGGCCGCAAGCAGGGGTGCCACATCGACGTAGCTGTGGATGTCGTACGGCCATCCGTGCAGGAGGATGACGGCCGGTCCGTGGGCCGGGCCGGCTTCGGCGTAGCCGATGCTGAGCTCGCCGGCCTTGACCTGCTTCAGCGCCGGGAAGGAGCCGTCGCCCGTGCCCGGCGTCGGAGCCGTCGCCGGCTTTTCGGCGCTGGGCACGGAGGGCAGGGCAGCTGCCACCGAGGGGCGGCTCAGGCCGATCAGCGATGCGGCGGCCACTCCCGCCGCACCCGTGCCGGTGACCTTGCCGAAGGTGCGCCTGTCGATCATTGTGAACCGTTCTGTCCGTGTCGGCCGGCCGGGCGCTGCACGCCCGGCCGAGGGCTCTGAGCAGCCATGGTTGTGCTCTGGCGCCTTCGGGGCCTCGGTATCCGTCCGCGGGTGTCCTGCGGGTTTCCCGCACCCGCCGCTTCAGGACCCGGCCCGATCGCTGCGCCGATCCCCTGGGGCCGGACCGGCCGGCCTCACGCAGTACCTTTGCTCCCATGGATGCCGACGGCGCTGAACAGGGGGTGGAGGCTCTGTCACGCCTCAGCGTGGTGATCGCCGACGATCACCCTGTGGTCCGTGCGGGCATGCGGGTGCTGTTGTCCCAGGACGAGTCCTTCGAGATCGTCGCCGAGAGCTCCACGGTCCCGGAGACCGTGCGGACCGTGACGGAGCACCGACCGTCCGTGCTGGTCCTGGACCTCACCATGGCCGGAGAATCCAGCCTGCCCTCGATCCCCGACCTCCTCGCGGCGTCACCCGGTACGCGAATCCTGATCCTCACGATGCAGGAGGATCCCGCGTTCGCCCGCGCGTCCCTGCGGATCGGTGCGGCCGGATATCTGCTCAAGGAAGCGGCGGCGGAGGAACTGGTCGGTGCGGCTCGCCAGGTCGCGAAGGGAGCCACCTACCTCCAGCCCGCCATGGGCGCCCGACTGGCCATCGGGGACTCCGGCGCTCCCGGCGCCGACGGGGATGCCTCTCTGACAGCGCGCGAGCTTCAGGTTCTCTCGCTGCTCGCCGTGGGCCACACCAACCAGGAGATCGCGCGACGTCTCTACGTTTCCGTTCGGACGGTGGAGACCCACCGCGCCAGGATTCGGGACAAGCTCGGGACCGAGACACGGGCGGAACTCATCGCCGCGGCTCGCGAGCGCGGACTGCTGGGATGAACAACGGGCTGCGAGCCAGGGCCGGCCCGATCATGGAGGCCACCGGCGCCGCGCTGCTCGTCATCGCCTTCGCGATCGAGGTCCTCCAGCAGGAGCCTCGCTGGGAGATGAGGCTCTCCCTCGGCGCGGCCGTCGTCCTCATCACCTCGGCGGCACTGAACACCGCCGTCCGACGGGCATGGCTGGCGGCCCTGGGCGGGCTCGCGCTCATACTCGCCGTGTCGCAACTGGTTCGCATGACCAAGGAGCCGCTTCTCAACGGCCTGAACATCGTGCCTCTCCTGCTGATCGGCTGCGCCGCCATGCTGGGCCGCAGTGCGGTGGCGCGCCGTCGTGATCTCGCGCGGGAGCGGGCTCGGGCCCGCAGCGACGGCGAGGAACGAGAACGTCGGCGCTGGGCCCGCGAGTTGCACGACGAGACCCTTCAGGAACTGGTCGCTGTTCAGATGATTCTGTCCGCCGCCGTCGGCACCGGCCGGTCCGCGGCCACGGACGAGTCCATCAACCAGGCGCGGAGCCTGATCGCGAACCAGATCACGTCCTTGCGGCACCTGATCGTGGAGATGCGGCCCTACGCCCTCGATCAGCTCGGACTCGTGCCCGCTCTTGAGACGCTGTGCCGGCGCACCGAGGAAACCTTCGGGCTGGAGGCGCGACTGCGCGTCGGAGCGGAGTGGAACAGGCTCGGGGGCGAACTGTCGCCGGAGGCCCAGGCCCACATCTACCGCATCGTGCAGGAAGCGGTGAACAACGCGGTCAAGCACGCCCAGGCGAGCCACCTTCTCGTGGAACTCGACGGCGACGACCACGCGATCAGCGTGACGGTCAGGGACGACGGCCGCGGGATGGCCCAGCAGCCTTCCGCACCGGCCGACCGGCCCGCGCTCCGCACGGTGGTCTCCACAGGTACCGGGCTGCCGGCCATGCGCGAGCGCGGCCACCTGTTGAACGGACACCTCAGTGTCGGTTCCGCTCCTGGCGAGGGAGCCTGCGTGACCCTCCGGATCCCCCGCCGGGCCGGGCGACGCTCCAGGTGATGGTCCGCGGGTGTCGTTACGGGACCACCACGATCTTTCGGCCCACGCCGGCGGCGAACTGCTCCAGGGCCCGGGGGTAGCTGGTCAGGGGGATGCGGTCGCTGATGAAGATCTCGGGGTCGAGGACGCCTCCGGCGAACAGTTCCGCCGCCCGCTCGAAGCTGTGCAGCACCGCCATGGAGCCGGTGATGGTGATCTCCTGGTTGTAGATGCGGTACGGGTCGATCGTCACGCGGGTCGCGTAGTCGGCGACCCCGAACTGCAGGAACGTGCCCGCCTTGGCCACCCGGTCCAGGCCGTCCTGGATGGCCGCCGCGTTGCCGGTCGCGTCGACGACGACGTCCCAGCCCTGCGGCCGGTCCAGCTCGTCCGCGTTCGCCGCCGACCCCGAGACACCGAGCGTCCGTGCCGTCTCCAGCCGGGCCGGGTTCAGGTCCACCACGTCGACGCTCGCCGCGCCGGTCCGCTTGGCCAGCTCCAGCATCATCAGGCCCATTGTCCCGGAGCCGTAGATCAGGACATGGGCGCCGAGCCGGGACCGCAGGACGTCGTAGCCGCGCACCGCGCAGGACAGCGGCTCCACGAGTGCGGCGTCCTGGGTGCGTACGTGCTCGGGCAGCTTGACGCAGTTCGCCACCGGGGCCACCGCGTACTGCGCGGCCCCGCCCGCCGTGGTGACGCCGATCGCGGCCCAGCGTTCGCAGAGGTTGTTGTGGCCCGTACGGCACTGTCGGCACTCGTAGCAGTACAGCGAGGGGTCGACGGCCACCCGGTCGCCGACCGCGAGCTCGGTGACCTGGGTGCCGACCCCGACCACCTCGCCCGCGAACTCGTGGCCCGGCACGATCGGCAGCTTGGGCGCGAACTCGCCCTGGAGGATGTGCAGGTCCGTGCCGCACAGGCCGCAGGCGGCGACCTCGACGACGACCTCGCGGGGGCCCGGCGTCGGGTCCGGGACCTCGGTGACGACGGCGCGGCCCACGGACTCGATGACGGCGGCCTTCATTTGACGGCTCCCAGGGAGAGGCCCTGGACCAGTTTGTCCTGGGCGGCGAACCCCGCGGCGAGCACCGGCAGGGAGATGACGAGCGAGGCGGCGCACACCTTGGCCAGGAACAGGCCCTGGCTGGTGATGAAGCCGGTCAGGAAGACGGGGGCCGTCTCGGCGACCACACCCGTCAGCACGCGGGCGAACAGCAGTTCGTTCCAGCTGAAGATGAAGCAGATCAGGGCCGTGGCCGCGATGCCGGGGAGGGCTATGGGGGCCACGACGCGGGCCAGGATCGTCGGCAGTTTCGCGCCGTCGATCTGGGCCGCCTCGATCACCGCCACCGGTACCTCGGCGAGGAACGACTGCATCATCCACACCGCGATCGGCAGGTTCATGGAGGTGTAGAGGATGACCAGGAGCCAGATGTTGTCCAGCATTCCGGTGTTCTTGGCGAAGAGGTAGATCGGGAGGAGTCCGGCTACGACCGGCAGCATCTTCGTCGACAGGAAGAAGAACAGGACGTCCGTCCACTTCTTCACCGGGCGGATGGAGAGTGCGTACGCCGCCGGGAAGGCCAGCAGGAGGACGCAGAGTGTGGAGACCGCCGAGGCCACCGTCGAGTTGATCAGCGCGGGCCAGGGGCTCGCGCCGCCGCCCGTGCCGAAGAAGTCGCGGTAGCCGTCGAGGGTGAGGGCGGCGCCGAAGGACGGCGGGTTGGTCGCCGCGTCCGACTCCGAGTGGAACGACGTCAGGGCCATCCACGCGATGGGCAGGAAGAACAGCACACCGAGCAGCCAGGCCAGCAGGCCCAGGCCCGTCCCCCGGGCACGCCGGGGTCGTACGCGGATCGTGGTGGCGCTCATGCGCGGGACACCTCCTCGCGGAACAGGGACGAGACCACGCGCAGCGCGAAGGTCGCGATGATGATCGAACCGATGACGACCAGGACGCCCGCGGCGGAGGCGAGGCCGTTCTCGTGGGCCTGGTAGAAGCTCTGGTAGACGGTGTAGGGGAGGTTCGCCGTCCCCAGGCCGCCGGACGTGAGGGTGAAGACCGCGTCGAAGTTCTGGACGATGTAGATCGAGCCCAGCAGGGCGCCCAGTTCGAGATAGCGGCGCAGGTGGGGGAGGGTGAGGTGGCGGAAGACCTGCCAGTCGCTCGCGCCGTCCACCCGCGCGGCCTCGATCTGCTGGTGGTCGCGGCTCTGCAGGCCGGCCAGGAGGATCAGCATCATGAACGGCGTCCACTGCCAGACCAGGGAGGCCTCGACCGCCAGCAGCGGGGTGTTGGAAATCCAGTCGGGCTGGGGGCCGCCCACGTAGTGCAGCAGTCCGTTGAGCAGGCCGTACTCCGGGTTGTAGAGCACGTGCTTCCAGAGCAGCGCCGCGGCGACCGGGACCACCAGGAAGGGGGCGATGAGGAGGGTTCTGACGATGCCCCGGCCGCGGAACCTGCGGTCCAGGAGCAGGGCCAGACCCAGGCCGATGACCAGGCTGGCGACGACCACGGCCGCCGTCAGGAGGATCGTCGTCCAGACGGAGTGGCGCAGGTCGGGGTCGGTGAGGACGTCCGAGTAGTTGGAGAGGCCGGTGAAGCGGCGGGCCTTGGGGTAGAGCGCGTTCCAGTCGAAGAAGGAGATCACCAGCGTGGCCACGAAGGGGAGCTGGGTCACGGCGATCATGAAGATCAGGGCGGGGAGCAGCGGGGCGCGGGTGGCCCAGGCGCGCAGCCGGTTGGACGGCTTTCCCAGGGTGCGTACGGGAGTGGCGGCCACGGGGGCCGTTGTCGTGGCGGTCATCGTCCCTCGTACTCCTTGGAGATCTTCTCGGCGAGTTTCTGGGACTTCTTCAGGGCCGAGTCGACGGACTGGCGTCCGGCGATGGCCGCGCTGATCTCCTGCGAGACCTTGGTGCCGAGGTCGGTGAACTCGGGGATGCCGACGAACTGGATGCCGGGGGCGGGGCGCGGCTGCACCCCCGGGTCGCGCGGCCGGGCACCCTCGATGGCCTCGCGGGTCATCTCCTGGAAGGCGGCGGCCTCCTTGGTGTACGCGGCGTTCGTGTAGGTGGAGGCGCGCTTGCCGGCCGGCACGTCGGACCAGCCGATGGTGTTCCCGACCAGCTGCTCGTACTGCTTGCTGGAGGCCCAGGAGATGAACTTCCAGGCCTTGTCGGAGTTGTGGGAGGCCTTCTGCAGGCCCCAGGCCCAGGTGTAGAGCCAGCCGGAGGACTTGGTCTTCTCGACGGGTGCGGGTACGTAGCCGATCTTGCCCTTGACCGGGGAGCCGGACGCCTCCAGGGAGCCCGCCGCGGAGGTGGCGTCGTACCACATGGCGGTCTTGCCCTGGGTCATGTTGTTGAGGCACTCGGCGAAGCCGGACTGGGCGGCGCCGGACTCGCCGTGCTTGCGGACGAGGTCCACGTAGAACTTCGTCGCCTTCTCGAACTCGGGGGAGTCGAGGCGGGCCTTCCAGTCCTTGTCGAACCAGGTGCCGCCGAAGGTGTTCACGACGGTGGTGAGGGGCGCCATGAGCTCGCCCCAGCCGGGCAGGCCGCGCAGACAGATGCCCTTCATGCCGGACCGGGCGCCGTCGGCCTCGGCGGCCAGCTGTCCCACCTGATCCCAGGTGGGGTGGCCGGGCATCGTCAGGCCCTTCTGGGCGAAGACGTCCTTGCGGTACATCAGGAAGGACGACTCGCCGTAGAACGGCTGCCCGTAGAGCTTGCCGTCGGCGGCCGTCAGGGACTGCCGCATGGGGGCGAGGATGTCCTGCTCGTCGTAGCCGCTGTCCTGGCGTACATAGGAGTCCATGTCGTGCAGCCAGCCGTTGCGGGCGTAGATCGGTATCTCGTAGTTGGAGAGCGTGGCGACGTCGTACTGGCCGGCCTGGTTGGCGAAGTCCTGGCTGATCTTGTCGCGGACGTCGTTCTCCGGCAGCACGGTGAAGTTCACCTTGATGCCGGTCTCCTTGGTGAAGTGCGCCTTGGTGAGCTTCTGCAGCTCCACCATCTGCGGGTTGTTGACCATCAGGACGTTGATGGAGTCGCCGCCCGACCCCGACCCGCCCGCTCCGACCCAACAGCCGGAGAGCAGCGGGGCGAGCAGCGTCCCTGCGGCGGCCGCGGCGAGTGCGCGCGGCCTCCGTCGGCTCTGGGTTCGCATGGATCGCTCCTGGACGTATAGGGAGATAAAGGGCGTTCTTGGGTGTGACTGTGCCCTTGTAGTGGGTGAGTGGGGTTTTCAGACTCGGATGACCTGGGGGCCTTGCAAGGAGTACCGGTGTGCTTCCGACGTCGGAAGCAGCGTGCTCGTGACGATGGCTTCCAGGGCGGTGATCTCCGCGAAGCGGCAGAAGCTGACCGCCCCGAACTTGGTGTGCACGCCCGCGAAGACCGTGCGCCGGGAGGCCCTGACCGCCTGGGCCTTGACCTCGCTGACCGCCGGGTCGGGGGTGGTGAGGCCGTGTTCGCGGGAGATGCCGTTGGCACCGATGTACGCCAGGTCGATGACGAAGCCGGCGAGCATCTTCGTCGTCCAGTGGTCCACGGTCGCGAGCGTGCCCGGGCGGACCCGGCCGCCGAGCAGCAGGACGCTGGTGTGGTCGGCCTCGGCGAGCGCGCCCGCCGTGGCCAGGGAGGCGGTCACCACGGTCAGTGGCCGGTCCTTGGGAAGCGCCTCGGCGATGAGCTGCGGGGTGAACCCCTCGTCGATGAACACGGTCTCGGCGTCCCCGAGCAGCTCGGCCGCGGCGCTCGCGATCCGGCGCTTCTCGGGCACATGGCTGGTGGCCCGGAAGGCGAGCGTCGTCTCGAACCCGGCGCTCTCCACGGGATAGGCGCCGCCGTGGGTGCGGCGGACCAGGCCGTGGTCCTCCAGGGCGCGCAGGTCGCGCCGTACGGTCTCCTTGGCGACGCCCAGTTCGGCGGCGAGCGCGGTGACGTCGACCGCGCCGGTACGGCGGGCGGCCCTGACGATCTCCCGCTGACGTTCTTCCGCGGTCATGGCCGACACCTGCTCCCTGCGTCCTGTGCGTACTGCCCGTTCGGGCCCGGTGTGGGCCTTGGGGGAAGTTCTACAGCGGGTGCGCGGCA
Source organism: Streptomyces sp. NPDC007095 (assembly GCF_040634475.1). Lineage (NCBI taxonomy): Bacteria > Bacillati > Actinomycetota > Actinomycetes > Kitasatosporales > Streptomycetaceae > Streptomyces > Streptomyces sp. NPDC007095. The sequence goes on along the minus strand of NZ_JBEYFS010000064.1, from coordinate 190 downwards.
CTGACCAGGCCTGTTGCGTGACCGATGATGCCCGGCTGTGACTGTTTGGCGCGGCGGGCGCCCGTGCCGGACCTGGGGCGCAGCGGTGGGCGGGGTGGGATCGGGCAGGGTTGGTGCCCGAACATGGCGGCGGGGGGGGGCGCGGGGGGGCGGGCCCCCCGCACACCGCCCCCCCCCCCCGCGGAGGGAG